>JAADIS010000045.1 GCA_013151215.1 Chlorobiota bacterium
GTCCTTCAATTTCCATGATCAGTTTCTGCTGCACCCTAGTCCTTATTAAATTGTGGTTCTCCTTTTTTGTCTTAAAATAAATATCGCCATTTAAGAAATCAGTCAGAAATCGGAGTCCGACGATATACGTCATTAAAACAGGGGAGAGGTGAAGGTTTTGTTTCTCGGATATTGATAAAAAAGAAGCCGTTTGCGAGAGATAGCCTTTTGTAAAACCATTGTAATTATCAAAACTAAATTTTACCTTTTTTATATCTTCCTCATCTTCATTGGCGGTATTTGCGATTGTCCGCAGGGCATCACCATAATCGAAGAGGATGCTTCCGGGACCCACGGTATCGAGGTCGATTACTGCAACAGCCTTTGTTCCCCTGAAAAGTACATTGTTTATTTTTGTGTCGTTGTGGACTATCCTCTTTGGGATTTTACCTTTAACTATTAATTGCTCCAGTTTTAGGAGTTCCTCTTTTCGCTGCATGAAAAAATCAATTTCTTCTTTTACCGATTCTTTTCTCAAAGCAGCATCCTTTTGTAAGGCCTCTTCAAACTGGCGCAGCCTATGCGATATAGAATGAAACTCAGGGATTGCCTCCTCAAAACTGCTAATATTTGCTTTTTGTAAAACCTTGGCAAACCAGCCGTAGGCTTTTCCTGCTTCGAATGCCTGGACGGGATTTTCTGTTTTTTCGAGCGAACGCGTATTGGGAATATAACTGATGAGCCGCCAGAAACCAGACTGTTGATTTTCATAATAAAACTCGTCTCCTTTGGTTTTTATTAGCCTTGGAATAGTATAATCAGGTTTTTCAATGCTTTCAAGGTGATTTTGAAGAAGAATATGATTGTTGATCAAAATGTATGCTTGTTGAAAAACCGAAGTGTTGATTTTTTGAAGAACGAAATCCGATTTAGGCGTTTCTATTTTAAAAGTAGATTGAATATGCCCGTTTCCGAATTCTGAAACAGATTTCACTTCATCTTTGTTAAAATATGCATTTAATACATCAACGGGGATTTTCATTTTTTAAGTTTTATCAGGATAAAAGTAATTAATTATCATAAAATTTCTGGAGATAACTTTTAATATAAGAATCCGAACATCCATATTGGGATTTTATTTTTATATCCGTATTCTATATCATCAGCAGCAATAAAAGAGTCTTGAATATCAGACACTTGCTTTATGGTTTTGTTTTTGCCACCAATTTCGAAAGTATATTTCTTGTCAACGATAAAATCGCCTGTTTTAGGATAACTTACATCATGCACTTGCGATAACTGATTCAAAAAAAAGGTTTCTCGAATATTACCGATATTAATATTTGTTGAAATAGCATAAATGAGGTTAGTATTGCTAAAATAAAGTTTGTCCGGTTTACGAAAAATGACATTTCCAAGACCATCAGTTGAAAGTGTTTTTATTAAACCGGCCATATTTAATAAGTTTAATAACTTGCTTAATACATCACGACTAGTTTCAAGTCTCCTGCTTAACTCGCTAATATTCACCTTAAAGGGTGAATTGTTGGCCATCATAAATAATAATTTTAGAAGTTTTTTACGACTCTCATATTTAATGTTTTCAACCGCCGGAATGTCGTTATTGATCACCGTATTAATTATAGCCTCAAGTTTCTCAAAATATTTGTAGTCATCTGCTGAACTAAAAGGATAGGCCCCGGTTTGTAAATATTTCTTAAATAATTTTAAACTCTTGATTTTTGAATTGATTTCAAGGCTTGTTTTTTCATGATTTTGGATAATATCACTTAAAGTGAAAGGCTCAATCTTAATATCATATTCAAAATCTAAAAATTCACGAAAAGAAAGTTCCGGTAAGTTGTAAACAGTAGATCTTCTACCTAAATCTGAACTGTTAATATAAAAGTCGATTGCCGATGAACCAGTTATAATTAATTGTATATCAGGATAAAAATCATATATATTTTTTATTTCCCTCGACCATCCCTTATATCTGTGAACTTCATCGATGAATAGATATTTCCCATCATTCTTGGCAAATTCATCTACAAAATCCGATAAATTATTGTCGGAAAAATAAATATCGTCAAGGGAAATATATATAAGTTGATCAGGTTTTGTGAAATAAGTTTTTATATGTTGTAAAACAACTGTGGTTTTACCAGTTCCTCGTTGACCTTTTATTACGATTAACCTATCATTCCAGTTTATTGTATTGAACAGAAACCTTTTTTTTGTGTAAGTTACTGTATTTAATAACCTTAAAAATTTATTTCTTAGAGATTCCATATTGCAAATATACAATAATCATGGTTGTAACCTACAATATAATTAATAATTTGTATGTTATGACCTGCAAAATATGTAATATACTGTGGGTTGTAACCTGCAATAATTAGTTTAACAGTTCAGCACAAAATATCAAAATCATGAATTTATAACGCCAAGTTTACCAAACTGCCTGAACAAAATATAAGTGGAAACTATTGTTAACAACAGGAATATGGAACCCATGGTGTAATCGAGATAAACAAAACTGCCTATGGCAAACAGGGATGAGTAAATGGAAATACTTCCAAGGAATACACTCAATAATTGTATCGGCATTTCCCAGGCTGCCCCTGTTTCCGCATCATCATTTATCTCTCCTCTTTCAAGGGCAATTGCAGCAACCTTTTTCCATCCCGGACCACCGGGTCTGGTGATTTTGTAAAAACGCACTAATATGTCCATGTCTTCAGGCTTAGTAAGCAATGTTGTGAGCAACCATACAACAGTTGTCATACCAACGGCAATTAGCAGTTTTATCGTAAACTCATCTAGAATTTCGCTTTGGAAACTTCCTTCGGGCAAAAAAACCAAAATAAGTGCTGCAATAGTGGCAAAAATCATCGAAACAATTTCCGTCATCGCATTTATTCGCCACCAAAACCACCGAAGAAGGTAAATTGCCCCTGTCCCTGCCCCCGATAAAATAAGTATATTAAAAGCCTGTGTGGCATTGTTCAGGAAGAAAAGAGCCACCAATCCGGCAAGGGCCATTAATACTACGGTCATAATCCTGCCCATCATTACCAAGTGTTTCTCCGTTGCTTCGGGTTTTACGAATCGTCTGTAAAAATCGTTTACCACATAGGAGGAACCCCAGTTTAAATGTGTTCCGATTGTCGACATATAAGCAGCAAAAATCGAGGCGACAACTAAACCTATCCATCCTTTTCCTAGCTTGGTCATCATTACGGGATAGGCGATATCGTCTTTGAGGTAGGTATCCGCTATATGCGGGAAGGATGCCTTTATACTTGCCAAATCCGGGTAAATAATCAATGAACCCAGCGCGACGATTATCCATGGCCAGGGCCTGATTGCATAATGCATGAAATTAAAAAGCAAAGTTGCTCCGATGGCATTTTTCTCGTCCTTTGCGGCAAGCATCCGCTGAGCGATATAACCTCCTCCTCCGGGCTCGGCACCCGGATACCAGACAGCCCACCACTGAACGGCAATAGGTATTATCAATAATGGGATATAAAAGGAAGGATTGGAAAAATCGGGGACAAAACTAAGTTTATCGGCTATGGCCGGATTGTTTATCAGTGCATCGAGACTCCCTATCTCCGGTTGGTTTACCGTTACTATAGCAACCAAAACAGCACCGAACAGGGCAATCCCGTATTGGAAGAAATCGGCCCAGATAACACCTTTTAACCCACCTAAACCGGCATAAATAACTACTCCTATGGATCCGTAAACAACACTCTGCCATGGCTCAAGACCCAGCATCACCGAGCCTATCTTAATGGCTGCCAGGGTTACCGAGCCCATTATCAGCACATTAAAAAAGAAACCTAGGTAAAGGGAACGGAAACCGCGCAAAAACGAAGCGGCCCTTCCTGAATAGCGAACTTCGTAAAACTCCAGGTCGGTAAGCACATTGGAACGCCGCCAAAGCTTGGCATAAATAAAAACGGTAATCATTCCAGTTATCAGAAAAGCCCACCAAGCCCAGTTTTTGGAAACCCCCGACTCCCTAACAAATCCGGTAACAAGATTGGGCGTGTCGGCCGAAAAGGTACAGGCTACCATCGAAATCCCCAACAACCACCATGGCATACCGCGTCCGCCCAGAAAAAATTCAGTGGTGTTTTTCCCCGCCGTGCGCGATGCGACAAAGCCAATGGCAACGACTATTATAAAAAAGATCCCGATTATTATGTAATCTATCGTAGAAAGAAATTGCATATCGCCGATTTTTAGGCAAAGATATTTTTTTCAAGAAGAATTGGACAATGGCTAATAAAGATTTTTATGATTGATTAGGATTTGTTCAATCACAACAAATCAGTTTAATCAGACAAATCAGTGTGCTATTTAAATAGCCTCAATGATTTATTTAACAACTTTCAGCATCAACTCATCCAACTGCTCACTGGAAATGGCCGAAGGTGAATCTATCATTACATCGCGGCCCGAATTGTTTTTAGGGAATGCAATATAATCGCGTATTGAATCGGAGCCTCCAAAGAGTGCTACTAAACGGTCGAAACCAAGAGCAATCCCCCCATGTGGAGGAGCACCGTACTCAAAGGCATTCAATAAAAAGCCGAACTGTTCCTGTGCCTCTTCCTCGCTAAAACCAAGATGCTTGAACATCAGTTTTTGCAGATCCCCGTTGTGGATACGTATGGAGCCGCCACCGATCTCAACCCCGTTGATAACCAGATCATAGGCATTTGCACGTACTTCGCCTGGTTTTGTGTCCAAAAGATGTATGTCCTCCGGTTTAGGGGATGTAAATGGATGATGCATAGCGTGATACCTTTTTCCTTCCTCATCCCATTCCAGTAATGGGAAGTCCACTACCCACAAAGGAGCAAAAACATCTGGCTTCCTCAGCCCAAGGCGGTTACCCATTTCGAGGCGGAGCTCGCTTAATTGTTTTCTCACCTTGTCGGCTTCGCCGGAAAGCACAAGCATTAAATCGCCCGGTTTTGAATTGAACTTATCAGCCCATGTTTTCAAATCTTCCTGTGAATAAAACTTGTCAACCGACGATTTGAAACTTCCGTCTTCATTAAATTTCACATAAACAAGTCCTTTAGCCCCTATTTGCGGCTTGCGCACGAAATCCGTCAACTTGTCCAACTGCTTACGGCTGTATCCTGCACAGCCAACTGCATTTATGCCAACTACCAACTCGGCTTCGTCAAATATCTTAAAGCCCTTGTTTTTTGTTAAATCGTTCAATTCAACAAACTTCATCCCGAAGCGTATATCCGGTTTGTCGCTACCGTAATATTTCATCGCATCGGCATATTCCATGCGTGGCAGTTTTGGAATATCCATGTTTTTTACTGTCTTGAAAAGATATCGGATCATTCCTTCGAAGGTGTTCAGTATGTCGTCCTGCTCCACAAAGGCCATCTCGCAATCAATCTGAGTGAACTCTGGCTGGCGGTCGGCACGCAGGTCTTCGTCGCGGAAGCATTTTACCAACTGGTAATAACGGTCGTAGCCAGCCACCATAAGCAGTTGCTTGAAGGTTTGCGGCGACTGTGGAAGGGCATAAAACTGACCTTCGTTCATACGCGACGGCACCACGAAATCACGGGCTCCCTCTGGTGTGGATTTTATGAGGTAAGGTGTCTCTATCTCAAAAAACTTCTCGCCGTCAAGATATTTCCTTGTCTCTATGGAAAGCCTGTTCCTAAGTTCCAGATTTCTCCGCAAAGGCTGACGTCGCAGGTCTAGATAACGGTATTTCATCCTCAGCTCATCACCGCCGTCGGTATTGTCCTCTATGGTGAAAGGAGGCGTCTTGCTTTTGTTTAGCACTTCAATGCTTTCAAGGTCGATTTCTATATCACCTGTAGGCATATTCGGGTTTTTCGATAATCGCTCAATCACTTTTCCATTAACTTTAACAACAAACTCACGGCCTAAGGCGCGTGCCGCCTCGATAACGGGAGCATTTGACCTGCCCTCCTCCAGCAATAATTGAGTTATGCCGTAACGGTCGCGCAAATCGACCCATATCAAGCCGCCTTTGTCGCGTATGCGCTGTACCCATCCGCTGAGTATTACTTGTTTCCCTTCGTCTTCTATCCTTAATTCACCGCAAGTGTGTGTCCTGTGCATTTTTTACTTCTTTTAATTCAGTCGGCAAAAATAGTAAAAATGTCGTCGTGCTTATAATCATCCTCAAGTTGTATATGATAGCAATTGCCATATGCCATTAGTAGTTATTCATTAGTTAGAGCCAATTAGGAGAGGTTGTCAAATTTGCAGAAAAAATGACATTTTGTATTGAAATTAAAGAATATTGATAGAAAACTTGATTAGCGTCAAAATATGCTTATTTTTGACAATAAATTAAAATAGTGTCAAATAATGAATAAATACGATAGAAATAAACCTTTTAATAACCTTCCTTTACTACCACCAAACGAAGATAAGATAATTACAATTAATATTTTAAAAGCCTTAAATGATGCAAATAAGGCACTTGCCGAACTTAAAGGTATTGCAAATAAATTACCAAATCAATCAATGTTGGTAAATACTATTTCATTAAGAGAGGCAAAAGCAAGTAATGAAATTGAAAATATATTTACAACAGACGATGAATTATATAAATCATTAACAGTAAAGCAATCAGAATTAAAAGGAGGAGCAAAAGAAGTACTATTTTATCGTCAAGCATTATGGGTTGGATATTCAGAAATAAATAAATTGAAACGATTTAATATTGATTTAATAGTAAAGATTTACCAAAACATAATTCAACTAAACGATGGAATAAGACCGCCACAAACAGAAACCGTAATAATGAAAAGAGGAAGTGGATTATTAGGCGGTTCAGTTGTTTATACACCACCACGTGGCATTGAGATTATAAAACAAAAATTAGATAATTTATTTGATTTTATTAATAATGATGATAAATATGCATACGACCCATTAATTAAATTGGCAATTTCTCATTATCAGTTTGAAGCGATACACCCATTTAGAGATGGAAATGGAAGAACAGGGCGTATTTTAAACACCTTGATAATGATACAAAAAGAATTGTTAGATATTCCTATTTTGTATTTAAGTGCATTTATAATTCAACATAAGGAGGATTATTATTATTTGTTAAACAGAGTTACTGCTACTGACAATTGGGAAAGATGGATAATATTTATGCTAAAAGCAATTGAAGAAACATCGATTTACACTATCTCAAAAATAGGAGAAATCGACAAACTATTTACAAATATACATAATCTGATAGCAAATACATTACCTCATATAAGAAAGGAAACAATTGAAAAAATATTTGAACAGCCATATATCAGTCCAAAACGATTAATGGATAATAATGTAAAGAGTTTAAATACAGCAAAGAAATATTTAAATCAGATGATGGATTTAGGCATAATGGTTACCAAGAAAATTGGTAAAGAGACTGTTTACTTGAATATTGACTTATATAATTTGCTTTCAGAGACATAAATAACTGGCTCTAACAATGTTAATAAGCAATGGCGGGAAAAGTTATAACTATCAAAGTTTATAACTCGCCTCAACATTATGTCGAGTTGATAACTAAGAACTACGAAGTCCGCCACTACTCATACACTCACTATTAATAGTATGCAATAAAACCATTATCCCATTAAACCATTATCCCATTAAACCATTATCCCATTGTACCATTATCCCATTGCACCATTAACCCCCCCGTTCACTTTTATTACTCAAAATCCACATAAAAATTCAGACTATTAGTGCTTTTTTTTTGAGGTTTCACGGAGAACCACCAAGAAGACACAGAGGCACACGGAGATAATAAGTTTTTTGAACCCTTTAAACCATTTTAAACCACCTTGAAAAACCTTTCAACCTTTCAACCTTCAAACCCCCATTAAACCATTCCCCCATTGTACCATTAAACCATTGTACCATAACCATTAAACCATCAAAACACCCCCCACATCAAGCAATGGCCCATCGTAAAGTTCAACAATTTCAAAGTCGTTTAAAAACCCCCTTACTTTTTCCCTTTCGGCGAAGTGGTTTAAGCTACCTGCAATAAAAACCTTGTTTTCCAGGACACCGCAGCAGCCACCGAAAAAACCGTTTTTAAAGCCCTTCAACACTATACCTGCCGGGTTTACGTACAGCACATCCATCTTCTCTTTTTCCAGCACTTTAAAAATCCCTTTGTCGGAAGTAATAAATTTTTCTTCGCTTAGCTGAAGCAAGTTACAACGGGTGTAAGCCTGGTTTACATGAATTATCTTTTTGTTTGCAGAGAGCCCGAGTACTTTTTCATCAATAACTTTGGTATTTGCAATAAGGTGGTTTTGTGTAACAACTGTATTATAAATAGCGGTTGCGGGGTATTTTTGTCCAAGGGGCTTTTTGCCTTCCTTAAATTTTATTTTCTTTTCGTTGAGAATATTCTTATAGAATTCGGGGAGGTTTGGTGCAACAAGCAATTCTTCGCCCACTGGGCAGAAAAAAACATCGGGATGATTCGATATTGCAGGGTAAACAATTCCCTCGGTTTCAAACAAAATAATTTCACCAAAGTTTTTGAGCTTGCTTATTGCCTTCTGCGGGAGTATGTTGTTGGTGATTATTTGCATGAATTATTTATAAAGACAAGCTCAACATTTTTATACCAGATTGTGGCAACCGAACCAGTAATTTATACTACAAAGCAAACTCCCCTTTGTGTTCTTCCACATAATCGAGTTCGGCACCGGTATAGGTATGCCAAAAATATGAGGATGTAAATATTTCTAAGTTTAAGAACGACAAACATGCATTAAAATTGCAGTTAAGCCTTAAATATTCACCTTAATATCTCGAGCTCCGTTATAAATCAATCCAAATTCGGGTTAATCGTGAAACTGAAGTTTCGCGTTTATAAATAAACTTTGACAACCTGCGACTTATTAAATATTGAAATGTGTTAACATGATGAATATCAATAGTATATAAATTCCATAATAAGTAATATCATAATTGTGTTTCCTTAGTGTCTTGGAGTCTTAGTGGCTAATTATCAACAGCTTGCCACGAAGGCACTAAGGCACGAAGTTTCACCAAGCAATTTATATAATGTATAACCATCAGATAACAAATATATTAAGGCCTAGCGTTGGTATGCGAAACTTCAGTTGTGAAACAAAAATGCCATTGAAATAATCCTTACTTTTACAGTCCATAAAATTTGAAGACTTGTCAAAAACCAAATCAACATTTTTCTGCCAAAGCTGTGGCAGCCAAAGTAGCAAATGGATAGGGAAATGTCCCAGTTGCGGTGAATGGAACTCGTTCGTTGAGGAAGTAATAAGCACTGGCAAGAAAGATGTCAAGGCCTATGCAAAAGGCAATAAAAAGCCTGTTCCCCGGCCGATTACAGATATTAGCCTTAAAAAGGAAAGCAGGCTTGGCACAGGCATGGCCGAGTTCGACAGAGTGCTTGGCGGCGGAATGGTTGCCGGCTCCATTATCCTTGTCGGCGGCGAGCCAGGAATAGGGAAAAGCACGCTATTATTACAAATGGCGCTCAATATCAGCAACAATCGCATACTTTATGTTTCGGGCGAGGAGAGTGCAAGCCAGTTGAAAATGCGTGCCGACAGGATAGGGATAAAAAACCAGGATTGCATAATACTCAACGAGACCAGCACCAACGAGATTTTTCGCCACATTGGCGATCTGGAACCAGGAATGGTGATAATCGATTCCATACAAACACTGCATACCGATGTTTTGGAATCCACGGCCGGCAGCATCTCACAAATTCGGGAAACGGCCTCCGAATTTCAAAAATTTGCTAAGACAACGAATATCCCGGTGGTTTTAATTGGCCACATCACGAAGGACGGGAATATTGCCGGGCCCAAAATATTGGAGCACATGGTTGATACAGTGCTGAATTTCGAGGGCGACAGACATTATGGCTTTAGGATATTGCGCTCGGTGAAAAACCGTTTTGGATCCACATCGGAACTTGGTATTTTCGAGATGAACAACAAGGGCTTAAGGGAAGTTTCTAACCCCAGCGAGCTATTGCTTTCGCAGCGGGACGAAGATGTCAGCGGCGTTGCCATTGCTGCTATGATAGAGGGTCAAAGGCCGATGCTGGTCGAAGTCCAGGCATTGGTGGGCACGGCTGCCTATGGAACGCCTCAGCGTTCTGCAACCGGCTTCGACACCAGGAGGATGAATATGCTCTTGGCAGTATTGGAAAAGCGCAGCGGTTATAAAGTCAGCACCAAAGATGTGTTTTTGAACATTGCAGGGGGCATCCGCGTTGACGACCCGGCAATAGATCTGGCGGTAATTGCCTCGGTAATCTCGTCTGCTGAAGATGTGCCGATCGGAAATAATATCTGCTTTGCCGCCGAGCTTGGCCTTTCCGGTGAAATAAGGGCCGTATCAAGGACTGACAGCCGTATAGGCGAAGCCGACAAACTTGGCTTCGAGAAAATTATCGTTTCAAAATACAGCATGAGAGGAATTGATATCAAAAATTTCAGCATCGAAATAATAACTGTCGCCAACATCACGGAAATGACAGATAACTTGTTTTAAGCCGAATATTAATTGGCGATCGACGAATGCCTTTTTTCAAGAAACAATTTTACCTACAACTCAGATACTTATAAATAAATTCAGCCCGCGTCTCGATTTTGCGACTATCCTGTCAATTATTATCAAAGCCGTCAACCCAAGAAACAAAGGCAATACAAGCGGGCTGTTAACAAAAAGTGCTTTTATGCCCAGCAGCTGATTGTTTACACCATCCAACAGATTGGGGAGGATGCCATGCCCGGGATTGTTGCTTATAAAATAATGCGATATTGAATCGAATATGGAAATGTTGAAATAATAAAACACTAAAACAGGTGAAATAACAGATATAAGTATGGAAACCATCACTATAAGCGTATCTGTTTGTATTATAGGGTCTTGGCTTTTTTCAGCAAGCAAAACCGCATCCATAACCGAGGACGTAAAATTAGCAGGGGCCTTTATGTCCAAATCTTTTTCGAGTAGTTTTTTGATGATTTTATCTTCAGTATCCATATTGCATTTATTAATTTAGTTAGTTGACAACCAAGGTTTTATATTCGTCTTCCTCTATTAGCGATTTTAGTTTTTTGCGCATCCTGTGTAATTTTATCTTCACGTTCGATTGTCCCAAACCAGTGATACGACTAATATCGTTTATCGCTTTTTCCTCAAAATAATAAAGTCGTAGAATACATCTCTCGTCCGGCTTCAAAGCCGAGATGGCCCTCGACAATTTCTGCTGCTCCTCTTCTTTGATCATGTTTTCATCATTATTTTCTTTTGTTTCGGCAACATTATCTAAATATTGCCCGTCGAGGACAGTGTTTTTATAGGATGATTTCCTTGTTTCGCTAATTGCGGAATTATACGAGATCCGGTAGATCCATGTTGAGAACTTAGCGTCATTCCTAAACTTCCTCAACGATAAATATACTTTCACAAACACGTCCTGTGCCACTTCCTCAGCTAGTTCCCTGTTTTTGAGGACTCCCATTACCAATGCAAAAACCTTGTCCTTATACCTATCGACCAATAATGCGAAAGCCTCTTGCTCACCGCCCATTACCCTGGTAATTATATCTTCATCGGTTTCGGCCATTGTTGTTCTGACGCAATTTTAAAAACGAGGTTACAAAATACGCAATTTTTTGCTGATGCTGTCGCTATCTTGGAAACTGAAATTTATCGTAATAACAAGTCAGCCCCGGATTACCGATATAAATTGTTTCTCGAACAGTGGTTTGGAATTAAAAATGGTATAATTTCGTAAACAAAAGTTCAAATGGGTTTTACATATAAATACCCGCGTCCGGCATTAACTGTTGATGCTATAGTTTTCAACGGCCAAGAGCAGGTTTTGCTGATTCAGCGCTCGTCGCCGCCGTTTGAGGATTTATGGGCTTTTCCCGGCGGCTTTGTCGATGAGGACGAAACCGTTGAGAAGGCCGTTTATCGCGAGCTACAGGAAGAAACAGGAATTACGGAGGTGGAGCTAAAGCAGTTTTATACTTTTAGCGAGCCTAATCGCGACCCCAGGCATCGAACTGTTACCGTGGCGTTTGTGGGAAGAACAATGGCATTTCAAAAGCCTGTTGCAGGCGATGATGCCAAAAACTCAAGATGGTTTAATTTGGATGAGCTGCCACCTATGGCATTCGATCATGCAGGAATATTGAACAAAGTTTTAAAATCGTTAAAGTAGGGTGCTATGTGCGGCAGATTTCAGGTCTCGGTAAAGGGAAAACATATCTCGGAGCGGTTTAATGTAAAAGTTTTTGATGAAAGATACACGCCCTCGTATAATTGTGCGCCTTCGCAAAACCTGGCTGTGATCACCAATAAAGAGCCTGGAAAATTGAATTTTTATAAGTGGGGGCTGGTGCCGTTTTGGTCGAATGACCCGAGAACAGGCTTTAAGCTGATTAATGCGCGTGCCGAAAGCCTGAGCGAAAAAGCATCTTTTAAATCCGCGTTTTCCAAGCGCCGCTGCTTGATTCCCGCCAATGGCTTCTATGAGTGGAAAAAAGAAGGAAAACAGAAAACACCTTTTAGGATTTTTGTTGAAACGGAAGAAATATTCGCCATGGCCGGCATCTGGGAAACATGGAAAGATTCTGAAGACAAAGTGCTGAACACGTTTGCGATCATCACCACAGAGCCAAACAGCCTAATGAAAAAAATACACAAGCGCATGCCTGCGATATTGAACAAGAACGACGAGCTGGCCTGGCTATTCGAAAATGATACCGATTACCTCAAAACACTTTTATCACCTTTTGATGCAAACAAGATGAGGGCTTATACCATAAGCAACAAAGTAAATTCCCCGGCAAACAACGAGGCCTCAATTATCGAGGAATATAAGTCCCGGACGCCAGGTTTGCTTTTCTGAAAAACCCGAACAGGCTTGAAACATATAGAATATTCCGAAAATATTCAAAACAGACTTGAAAAATTAACTTTATTTGTAAATAATTCAAATACAGTTGAAAAAATGCTTGACACTTTCCGTTAAAGATAATAACGCAAAGTTTGTGGTTTCGCTCGACGAGCCAAAGTTTTCAAATTATAAAGGCATTAAACACCTGTGGCCCCGGGAGTTGCCGGAAGCTCTTGTTTCGCTCAGCCGATAAGCAAGTTGCATCCCCTAATGTCGCTATTGTCGAAGCGGCCGAGAACCTGAAAACTACCATCGGCATAGGCTTTGCCCAAATCCTGAGTCTCGATGAACGAGCAGGAATAAACATTGGCAAGGTCGATAACATTAATTCCCCCCGATTTGTTTTCATCAACAAATGCAAAAGGGTCGTTAATGTCCCTGATTTTTATTTTCATCCAGGGCGGGCAGTTAAAAATCCCGTTTCCTTTTGAATAAGCCTGCGACAAAAGCTCCGTCATGCCGTATTCCGAATGTATCTTTTCTACTCCAAACCCATCGCACAAAACTTTGTGAAGCTCTTCCTTGAGCATTTCGCGCCTACGCCCTTTCATGCCCCCGGTCTCCATAATTATCAATTCCTGAAAATCGACATCGAATTTCTCGGCCATATCCAAAAGGGCATAGCCAACGCCCAGCAAAATCACTTTTTTGCCCTCTGTTTTTAGTCTTCCGAGAGTGGTGTTTAAGCTTTCATATTCATCCAAATAAAATCCGCTTTCAGTTTTTCCGCTCAGTTTAATCAACTTGTCGGCCATATAAACCAAGGAAGACCCGCCTCTTTCAAGATAAGAAGGCAACAAGGCAAGTATCACATAATCAGCAATATTACCATAAAACATCTGGAAACCTTTCAAAAGACCCTGTTCATAAACACATAAATCGGCAACATAATGCTTGCTGTTTCCCTGATTTCCTGTACCGCTGCTGCTAAATATTTTTTGTGCCGGCAGCTCCCGCGAAAGAACCCTGTGGCTCTTGAAGAAGCTTATAGGCAAAAAAGGTATGTCATCAACCGTATTTACCGCTGTGGGATTTTTGCCGATGTTTTCAACATAACTTTTGTAGATCGTATTATTCTCAAACTGGAATTGAAATATTTTCAACGCCATTTCGTTAAATCCATCAACATTGTCGATCGCGAGGATGGAATTTTGACCGTTGAAGTAATTTGGCATTTAAATTGATTAATTTATACTTTTACCATTTAATAATCAAGCATGAAGTTGATTGCAAAAATAATTCTTATTTCGGTTGCCGCAATGGCGGTATTTTCCGGTTGCCGGAAATTCGAGACTTTCCCCATCGAACCGGAAATAACTTATCAGGATTTCGTGCTTTTGCTGAACGCCCAAACAGGAATTACCGAAAGAGGTGTTATCAAGTTCAATTATACCGATGGTGATGGTGATCTGGGGCTAGCCAGCTCAGATACCCTACCCCCTTTTCAACAAGGTGGCGATTATTATTATAATATGATTATCAGGTATTTCGAAAAGCAATATGGTGAGTTTGTAGAAGTGCCTATTGTTGTTTTCAACAATGAGACCCAAACTTATGACACCCTGACTTTCAACTCTCGTTTCCCGGTACTGACTCCAAACGGTGGAAATATGAACATAAAAGGCCTTTTTCAGGATACGCTATATGTTTACAACCCGCTTTCCGATTTCGACACCATTATGTTTAAAGTATCTATTTACGACCGTGCCCTTCATAAAAGCAACGAAATAGAAACACCGCCTATTATTTTGATAAAATAACAAGGCTTCCAGGCTCAATTCCCAACAACAAGCTTATGATTATAAGTAAAATCGCCAATAGTGATCTTAACGATATAAGTTCCTGTTTTCAGCGATGAGATATTGATTGAGCTTTCACTCAAGCTAGATTCTGCTATTGCGGTTTCGGCCATCATTTCCTGTCCTAAAAGGTTAAATATACGGATGTTATATCTTACACTTCCGGAGGTGTTGATCGAAACGCTCAAAACATCAGTCGCCGGGTTTGGATAGACCATCGTAAAATTGTCGTCAATTTTGTTTTCGTCCACGTCCAATAGATCCCTGTTTCCGGTTGCATACCATACAGGCCATTTGGCCACATCAATCAATCCGGTGGCACTGCCCGAAGGTGATATCTTATCGGCGTTTAAGCCGATAACCCCAACAATTCCAGTATTTGTGTTGCTCATGGTGCTGAACACTATCTTGTCGTCGAGCTTGGAATAATTCGGGAATCCCAGTATCGAGTTGTTGTAAATAGTATTTATATCACCTGTTTCGAGGTTAGCGCCCATAATTTGGGTTTCGTTGCTGTTCTGATCAAAATAATCGAAGGTGATGATGAAAGGGGTGTTTTTCGAGAAAGAAGGGTTCCCGATGCTAACACCTTCCGGCAAACCGCTAAAGAGCTTAAATATATCCCCGTTTCCCCAGCTGTTCGACCCATTGTCCCAGACTTTGATAAAGCCCACGTCCCAATAGTCGATATTTTCGCCCTGGTCGTTTTGAAGTTCGTTATAAGCGTCGTAAACAATGTATTGTCCTGTATAATCCCATTCGAGGGCATCGGCATAAAGCACGTTGTTCACAAGCTCACCTTCGGTAAAGGTGGGGCTATAAAGGTGGAATTTAGCCCATTGCTGTTTACTATAGCTATAAACCCAGATTGCCGAGTCGATGGAGGTTGTAATGGCAGCGATACGGCTTCCGTCTTTTGATACGGCTGCGTTGTCCCAGATTTGGTCGGGTGAGATCACGTCTTCGTTATAGGGGCTGGTCATTGTTATGCTTTCCATTTCATCGTCTTCGGTTATCATAACGCCAACGGAGCCATTATCCACCAGGCTGGGATGTCTTTTTAGGGCGCTTGTGCTAATTGGCACAAAATCATTTCCGGCAGTACTTGAGATATAAAGAGTATTTTGGTCGGCGGGATTTATATCGTAACTAAGTATATAATCCTGGCCCGGGTTTACTTCTATTTCCCCTGGAGGTGCGGAGCCGCCACCGCCCCCGCCTGGCCCCTGATCGCCTATGCCGACGGCATAAAACGCATCGGAAACAGCATTGTTCTCGGCAGAGCCGCTACCGTATATATCCTTGGCAGCCTGCTCGAAGGCCAATCTGCAATCTATAAACTGAGATGTCTTTGTCATATAATCTGCCAAGGCGCGATAATATATTTTTTCTGCCTTATCTTTGTTTACTGACTGTGCCAAAAGGTAAAATGCGTGATTAATTATCCCGCTATTTATATGAACCCCGCCATGGTCGTTCGACCCGGTATATTTCTCGTTCATGTGCGAGGGCTGATAACCGTTGTCGTTCAAGCTGTTTCCTCCATTGTGGGGGTCGGCCATGTCCCTGAGGGCGCCGCTTTGAAAATACGGGCTGTTGTCGGGGATTACGGCTTCGCCAATTTGCCAGTTCGACCTGTCAACCATAGCCCCGGCGATATCGGCCATTGATTCGTTAATTGCCCCGGGTTCGTTTTTATACTCAAGGTTTGCCGTGTTTTGCACAACACCATGTGTCATTTCATGGGCTGCAACGTCCAGGCCTCCGGCCAAAGGCATAAAAACCCCTCCCCCGTTTCCATAAAACATGGCTTGTCCGTTCCAGTAGGCGTTTGCCAAGCTTTGCCCATCTTCGTCGGCAACATTTACGATGGATATGATTGTTCCCCCGGAGCCGTTAATGGAGTTTCGGCCATGAGTATTTAAATAATAATCGTAGGTAATGCTCCCGTTATAATGTGCCGATACGGAGCTTTGCTCATTCCATTGGTTGTTGGTCGAAGAAACGTAGGTGATATTGTCGTTATAAGTGTTATTTGCGTCGAGGGTTATAATCGCCCCTACCGGATTGTCGGGAATGCTGCTTTGGCCCGCATTGAACATTGCTTTGGTAGCATCCATCATATAATATGTGCCCCCGGCAAGATAAGTGTTTATACTCCTGTTGACGCCATTTAAATCTGTTGCATTTGCCGTGGCCGGACCGTCGGTGCAAGTGCTGTTGTAGCTATCGATAATCGTTGATGTCTTGGCATCGACAAAATATTCCCAACGCTCCAGGAAATTAGGCCTTAAAGTTATATGCCAGGCGAGTTTCCCCGAATTAATATCCCTGTCGTCGTGGTGAATTACAAGTTCGGAAACCGCAATTTCATATTCAAGCTGTTTCAAACCAAACGAATTTACCCCGCTCAGGCTTGTTAGTCCCGATACGTTGTCAAGGGCAATGTCAGCGGCTTCGTCCGCACTTACAAGAGGAATAACATCCCCAATGCCCGGTGTCGGGAAATAGGTTCCGTTGAACAAGTATATTTCGCTGTTTTTTGCATGGAGTATTACTTGGCCGCCATAAACTTTTACGCCTTTATAGTACTGCTGCATCTTAATATGCGTATGATTAATTTCGTCTGTCCATATTTTCATTTTCCCGAACTCGGCATCCGGATTTTCAATCCTCATCGCCTTTTCGATAGTTTTTAAATACCTATGCGCCGCCCGGTCGATGTTTTCATTGCTTCTGTCAGCAAAAACCTGGCCTAGTCCTGTTTTGCTCTCAGCCATCATCAGCAGCCCGTTTTTCTCATATCTTAAATCAGAAAAATCGTTGCGGTTAATGGCATTTGGATTCCTAAAAGGAATGCTCTTGTACTGGTAAGTCCCATTGCTATACGATTTACCGAGATGCTCGCCGATTTCCCGGATGCCGGAAGCAGGGGTTTTTATCATAGTGCTTTTGTCAAGGGATTTTTCCTTGACCGAGAAAGGGTTGGTCGGGTTTTGCGAAAATGCGGCATTGTAAAAAAGAAACATAAATACCGCACCGAATAAAATCAAGTAGTTTTTTTTCATGGCTTTATTATTTAATTCTTAGTGATTTCCAATAGTGAATTATAAAAGCTGTCCAGTCTTTCATTTTTCCCGGACCAGATTATCTTATTGTCGAACTTATTGCTCTTGAAATTTATGAACTTGCTCATATTACCGGGCCCGTCATATTTTAAGGTATCGATACCCAAGGAATATGCTTGTTTAAACAGTTTTTTTGTTTGCGAATTTTTTAATTGTTTTAACAGCGAGGAATCATTTTGCAAACCTCTGATTTTCCACAGCTTACCATCGGAAAACAGTTTGAATCTTATTGTTTGATTAGTAAACCCCCCTGAGGACCCGAAAGACAAGAGGTGGGGATTGTGCTCGTAAATCTCTTTTTGCAAGCTGCAGGAGAATATCAAAAACAGCAAACCTATCATGTAAAATTGTCTCATGTTATTTTTTGATTCGTGAAAAATGTTGAATAAAAGTAAACAATAATCATAAACTTACAAATTCGCAGGGCCCAGAAGCTTGATATTATTTATTATCCGAGCTGGTTTTATGATTTATTGCCAGGTCGATTTATCATTTTCAGGCAACAACGCCAAATAATAATAACGCTCGTTATTTTCCGTAAAATTTACGACCAGCCGTTTATTATTCTCCTAACTTTGCAATAAATTTCCCTGGGTAAATGTATTCGCACAACTACAAATCGCGCAAAATAGTAATAATGGGCATTTTTGTTTTAATAGGCCTGGTATTTATTATGCGCTTTTTTTATCTGCAAGTGCTTGACAACACATATAAATTCTCGGCCGCAAATATTGTTCTTCGTACAAAAACACAATATCCTGCCAGGGGGATAATTTATGACCGCAACCACAAGCTTCTGGTTTACAACGATGCGGCCTACGATTTAATGGTAGTACCTCGTCAGGCTAAACATATCGATACCTTGAAATTCTGCCGTTTGGCGGGGATTAGCAAATCGGCCTATATCAAGAAAATCACCAAGGCCAAGCATTATTCATATTATAAACCTTCGGTTTTTGTCAAGCAAATCTCGAAAAAAAACTATGGGCGCCTAGCCGAGGAATTATATAATTTCCCGGGTTTCTATTCCCAGGCACGCACTCTGCGGAAATATCCCTTACCCATTGCAGGGCATTTGCTCGGAAGCATTGGCGAGGTGAACAGCCGTGAAATCAAAAAAGACGGTTTTTATAAATCGGGTGATTATATAGGGAAATCGGGTATCGAAAAATACTATGAGAAATATCTGCGCGGCGAAAAAGGCAGCAGGCTAATCGAGGTTGACGTTTATAATCGCGAGAAAGGCAGTTATAAAAACGGGGAATTCGACACCATCGCCATCCCCGGCAAGGAATTGGTCTTGGGCATCGATGCCGAGCTGCAATATTATGCCGAACAATTGATGCAAGACAAATTGGGCAGCATAGTAGCCATCGACCCCAAGAGCGGTGAGATATTGACATTGGTTAGCAGCCCCACTTTCGACCCCAACAAAATGGTTGGCAGAAGCAGGTCGAAAAACTATGGGTTATTATTGACCGACAGCCTTAAACCATTGTTAAACAGGGCAATATCGGGAACTTACCCTCCCGGATCCACTTTTAAACTAGTAAATGCCCTGGTGGCTTTGCAAGAAGGAGCAGTAAACAGAAACACCAAATTTGCCTGTCGCGGACCTCTTTCAAAACCCATAAAATGTACACATAACCATTTTTCCCCTCTTGACCTTGACGGTGCTATCACGCAATCGTGCAATCCATATTTTTGGAATACTTTTAAGAGCACCCTTAACAGTTCGCAGTTCGCTGATTCACATGAAGGTTATGCTGCCTGGTACGAAAACGTAATTAGTTTTGGCCTGGGCAAAAGGTTCAATACCGATATCCCTTATGAAGTTTCGGGAAGCATCCCATCGGTTAAATATTTCGACAAACTATATCATGGATCATGGAATGCGTTAACAGTAAGGTCGTTGGCAATTGGGCAAGGCGAAATTTTGGTTACCCCGATACAATTGGCCAATCTGGTGGCAATATTTGCCAACGAAGGTTTTTACTATAAGCCTCATTTTTTGAAAGAAATGCCGGGCGTTGATAGCCTGAAGCTAAAATACAGCACGAAAATCCAAACGAACATTGAAAAAAAATACTTCAACATTGTTACAAAAGCAATGGTTGAGGTGTTTGAGGGAGAGCACGGAACAGCCCGGTGGTTTAAAATGGACAGCATAAGCCAGGCAGGCAAGACGGGGACGGTTCAAAACCCACATGGCGAGGATCATTCGTTGTTTATCGCCTATGCGCCGGTCGAAAACCCACAAATTGCAATATCCGTGATAGTCGAGAACGGGGGATACGGCTCAAAATGGGCAGCGCCAATTGCCAGTTTGTTAATTGAAAAATATCTAAGCGGACAGGTAAAGCGCAAAAATCTCGAAAAGAGGATTATGGACGGCAACTTGCTTGGCAAGGTCAAATAGTTTGTTCCGGTTGTTTTTATATTTTTGCAGGCAAAAGATTTAGATGAGCAACAACAGATATAAAATTTACCTGCCGATAGCGTTTTCAATGGTGTTGATAACCGGCATAATCCTAGGTTCCTACCTTAACTCGAATCAATCGTCGGGAAATATGATACTCCCCATTGGGAAAACAAAAACAAATAAAATTGATAATATCCTTGATTATATCGAGCGCGACTATGTTGACACCGTTGACAGGAGCTTGCTTGAGAAAGATGCGGTAAACGCCATATTGGAGGAATTGGATCCTCATTCCGCATATATTTCCGCCAGCGATTTTCACGAAATCAACGATCCGCTTTTGGGCAGCTTTGAAGGCATCGGCATTTCGTTCAGGATCGAGAAGGACAGCATCACCGTAATTAACACTATTCCGGGCGGCCCCTCGGAAAAAGTAGGCCTCATGGCAGGCGACAGGATCGTGAAGGTCAACGATACCTTGGTCGCCGGAAACGGTATTACCAACAACAAGGCCATTAGGAAGCTCAAAGGCCCCAAAGGAACAATAGTAAAAGTGGGTATTTATAGGCGCGGCATTCCTAAATTGTTGGATTTCAAGATTATGCGCGACATTATCCCTACTTATAGCCTGGACGTCGCATATATGGTTAACGATGAAATAGGTTATATTAAACTGAACAAATTCTCGGCCACGACTTACAAAGAATTCAAAAAAGCCCTCGACAAGCTGATTGCCAGCGGCATGCAAAAGCTAATCCTCGATTTAAGGGCTAATCCGGGAGGTTATTTAAATGCCGCAATCAATATAGCCGATGAGTTCCTGACTGACGGCGAGTTGATTGTTTATACCGAAGGCAAGAACAGACCGCGCAATTATGCTTTCGCCGATGGTAAGGGAGAGTTTATAAATAAAAAGCTGATCGTCCTAATCAATGAGGGATCGGCATCGGCGAGCGAGATCGTTGCTGGAGCCATTCAGGACAACGACAGGGGGACTATTATCGGCCGACGCTCGTTCGGGAAGGGCTTGGTCCAGGAACAGATGAACATGGCCGACGGTTCCGCTCTGCGGCTTACCGTGGCAAAATATTATACGCCTACCGGCAGATGCATTCAAAAACCTTATGTGAAAGACGATTTTGACGATTATTATACCGAGTCGTATCACAGATATTTATCAGGGGAAATGGAAAGTGCCGACAGCATTCATTTCAACGATTCGTTAAAGTTTGTTACCAAAGGAGGCAAGGTTGTTTATGGTGGGGGTGGTATTATGCCCGACATTTATGTGCCTTTGGTATCCGACACACTTCACAAATTTTACAACATACTGGCCAACAAAGGAATACTGTTCCAGTTTGCCTTCGACTATACTGATAAGCATAGGGAAGAGTTAAACGCGATTACCGGTTTCGAGGAGTTTGACAAAAAGTTTAATATGTCCGACAAGGAATTTGATGATCTGTTGGAATATGCCAAGGATAAAGGAATTGAGTTTAAGGCAAAAGATGCTGCTCTGTCAAAAGACAAGATAAAAGTCTTATTCAAGGCCTTTGTTGGTAGAAACGTATTAAACGAAGCAGGCTTCTATCCGACTTATCATAAAATCGACGATACTTTTAAAAGAGCCGTTAAGGAATTCCAAAAACAATAAGGGATTTTTACTCAACAGTAACTGATTTCGCCAGGTTTCGAGGTTGATCGACATTGCAACCGCGCAAGACAGCGATATGATAAGCAAGTTTTTGCAGGGGTATGGAGGCAATGATAGGCGTAAACATCTCTTCCGTTTGCGGTATCTCTATCGTAAAATCGGCCATGCCCTTAACTTGTGTATCTCCTTCGGAAACAATGGCTATCACTCTTCCCTTACGGGCTTTAACTTCTTGGATATTACTAACGATTTTTTCGTAATTACCTATGCGCGGTGCAATAAAAACAACAGGCATGTTCTCATCTATCAAGGCTATGGGGCCATGCTTCATCTCTGCGGCAGGATAGCCTTCGGCATGTATGTAGGATATTTCTTTGAGCTTTAAGGCGCCTTCAAGCGCAACAGGAAAATTAAAGCCCCTTCCCAGGTAAAGGAAGTTGCTGACATCCTGAAACTCCACGGCAATTTCCATAATATTATCTTCCTTGTTCAGCTGCTGTTCGACCTTTGCAGGAAGAGCTTCCAACTCTGTCAGATATTGCATGAAAGTGGATGTCGGGATGCTCCCTTTAAGCTGAGCCAACCTCAGGGCCATAAGTGTAAGAACAGTTACCTGTGCGGTAAAGGCCTTTGTGGAGGCAACCCCTATTTCAGGGCCGGCATGGGTATATGATCCTGCATGGGTAACCCTTGCAATGGACGAGCCTACAACATTGCAAATACCCAAGATTGTCGCGCCTTTTTCTTTGGCGAGCTCGATGGCCGCAAGTGTGTCGGCAGTCTCGCCCGATTGGGATATTGCGATTACCGCATCGTCTTCACCAATAATAGGGTTCCGATATCTGAACTCCGATGCATACTCAACTTCAACAGGAATACGGGCCAGGTCCTCGAACAAATACTCACCAACCAAGGCTGCATGCCAGGATGTGCCGCAGGCAATCATTATTATTCTTTTAGCCTTGAGGAGTTTTTGTTCGTAATCAACAATTCCGCCAAGGGACACGATACCTTTGGCGGCATTTAAGCGACCGCGCATACTGTCGAGTATGGAACGCGGCTGCTCATAAATTTCCTTAAGCATAAAATGCTCATAGCCTTCTTTTTCCAGTTGGCCTAAATTCCATTCCAGCTCATGAACATAAGGCGTTTTCTTTTGGTTTTTTATGGTTTTTATCTGAAGTTCCTCGCCAAGCTTCATATAGGCAACTTCTTCATCTTCAAGGTAAACCACATTTTTTGTATATTCTATTATTGGTGTTGCGTCCGATGCGAGGTAAAATTCGCCATCGCCTATGCCAACAACCAAGGGGCTTCCTTTACGGGCGGCGATCAGTTCGTTTGGTTTATCGTTGGAGACAATAACGATCGCATAGGCCCCTATCACCTGGTTAAGGGCAATTCTCACTGCTTCGTCAAGGCTTACTTCCTCCTTTGTTTGTATGTCGTGGATGAGGTTTACCAATACTTCGGTATCGGTATCCGACTCGAATTTATAACCTCTGTTTATCAATTCCTCCTTTAAGGGTGCGTAATTCTCGATTATACCATTATGAATAATGGCAAGTGATTTGTTTTGGGAATAGTGGGGATGGGCGTTCTTGAAATTGGGTTCGCCATGCGTTGCCCAGCGCGTATGTGCTATGCCAACGGTGGCATCGGTTTTTTTATCTTTAACGTATTCCTGCAGATCAGAAACCTTGCCCTTGGCTTTATGAATTGTTATATCGCCGTTCAGCAGGGCTACGCCGGCACTGTCATAACCTCTGTACTCAAGTCGTTGCAGACCTTTTATTAGAATTGGATAGGCTTGTTTTTCCCCTAGATAAGCTACGATTCCACACATATTTATTTCTTAGTTCAAAAAAATCAACAGGCAAATTTACGAATATTAAAACCAGAACAAAGATTTTATGCGATGTTTCCGGTTTTAGTTGAGATCAGTATAAATAATTTCCAGCCTAAAGGGGGAAATTGTATCGTTGGTTGGTTGGTTTCCGTTAAAGATAAACCTCTTGGGATTAATGGCATCGGCATTTGTATAGACATACAAGCCATGATCAAGGTTTGTAGTATCCAAAAGCAGCTTTTGTATATGGTTGGTGATCCTAAAAGTATAGCTGTGGGTACTGCTCTTATAAGTTCCGCCAAAAAATGTCTCGCCTTCATATTGGTCGATCAGGACATTCTGGGTCTTATCGGCATTTCGCTTAACCAATAAAAGCGCATTGGGCTCGCCCAAATATGGTTCCTGTTCG
Source organism: Chlorobiota bacterium (assembly GCA_013151215.1). Classification (GTDB taxonomy): domain Bacteria; phylum Bacteroidota; class Bacteroidia; order Bacteroidales; family F082; genus BM524. Next base: position 24,265 of record JAADIS010000045.1, read on the forward strand.
AAACCCGTAAATATTAGCTTGGCTTCGTTTATGGCAACTTTTTTATGGCGTGCCCATTCAATAAGGTGAGGGAACTTGATAACGCTGCGGATTCCCGAGAGTCCTTGCACATAGAATTTTTGTTTCCCAAGGCTTGTGTCCCCGTAGAACACCTGTTGTTGAAGTTCGGGGTCGGCATTTTCATAAAAGTGGACATATTTGCTCACCCTTGGGGTTGTAATAGTAGTTTTATAACTATAGTACAAGGAATCGACTGTGTCGTTTTTATAATATAAAACCAGGCCCGATTTCAAGTCAACTAAATTAAAGCGAACAAGGCATCCGTCATTGTCCACGGCGTCGGCTGTTACATACAGGCCCTTGAAGAAGTTCTTGAAATTGATGGTGCTGTTCATTATTGATGTGTCGGCCGAAAGCAATTTGTTCCCGAGGCCGGGATCCAAAAGTCCGAGGTTGAACTTTTCCACGGGCCCTACTTTGGTGGTGTCGCTATTATTGGCGGCTGAATCAACGACTATGGTCGAATCGTTGGGTCGCGGCCTAAAACTTGCGTTGAGATAGTCGGTGGCCCCATGTTGCAATGTCAGGTTAGAAAAGTAATCCTGGTCGAGCTCCAGCATTTCTTCCAGTTCATAAACGTGTATCCTTAAATCGACGTTCGTGTCGCCATAATATCCCTGATACGACAATTGCAGGATAAGGGAGTCGAGTTGAGGGTTGGGGCCGAAATCCTGGTTGAGGGAGGTTATCGTCAACTGGCTGTAAAAACCGGCAACCGTTGTGCCGAAAACCGGGTCGGCAAGGCTTCCCAGATAATTGAACGATAATTCATCGCTCCTCACCGAATCGATATATTCGGAATAGGCATAAACGCTGGTGGTATCGGTTCGGGCGCCCTTAAGCTTGCTGTTTTCGGGCATTATCCGGGAACCTATCTTATTGGGGCTTTTGGCACAAGAGGCAAAGGCTACTATAACCAGGACAACAGCAATTAGCCTATATAAGCCATTGATTATACTATTCTTATTCACCAATGATTTTGTCATAAAAGTCATTATAGGCAGCATGATAATCCTCGCTGTCGGTATATTCAAGAATGGGTTTCCCCGATTTTTCGGCATATTCCAATATTTCAGGCTTAACGTTTTCACTACCAACAATAATAGCATCGGAATAATCGATTGCGCTTTTATTAATTGTTTTGTAATCCGTATGGGAGAACACTTCCAAATCCTTGTCCTCCATACCTGGCGATTTCATCTTCCCGACAAATTTCTTGCTGAACTTTTCGGAAAAGTCATCATCGTATAATGAATAAACGATTTTGAGGTTAGAGAATATGGGGTTGTTTTTATAGGCTGTGCGAAGATAAATAGGTATTAAACCCGAATACCAGCCGTTGCAGTGAACCACGTCGGGGGCCCAACCTAATTTTTTTACCGTTTCCAAGACACCTTTGGAGAAGAAGATGGTCCTTTCGTCGTTGTCGTCGAAGAACTTGTCGTTTTTATCGCGGAAGATGAATTTTCTTTTAAAGAAATCTTCGTTATCAATAAAGTAAACCTGCATGCGTGCCTGTTGGATCGATGCTACTTTTATGATCAGGGGATGGTCGATATCATCGATGATCAAATTCATTCCCGACAAGCGGATAACTTCATGTAATTGATTCCGCCTTTCGTTGATAAGACCGAACCTTGGCATAAAAGTCCTGATTTCCTTGCCGCCTTCCTGTGTTTTTTGTGGCAGGAACCTGCCAATTTTACTCATTGGAGTTTCAGGTAAATACGGTGTAATCTCCTGCATTACATACAGAACCCTCTTTTTTTCCATTGTGCTGTATTTATTGATTTAGAGGCTGCAAAAATAATAAAAAAAACGTGTTGAAGGGGCATTCGGCTGCAAATACCTCTTCAACATGCCTTCAGCCCATAATATTTAAGGATTTTTATGAGGCTGCGGGCTTGTGGTTTTTCCGATGGATTATCCCCTAACAAATAATGCTTTTATAATCTCCGAGGCCATTTTCGGGTTTTCCTTCAACCTCCTTGTGGAGTATGCAAACCATTGTTCGCCATAAGGAACATAAATTCTCATCTTATGCCCTTTGTCAACTATCGACTGCCTAAGTGCCGGTGTTACCCCATAAAGCATCTGGAATTCATATTTGTCTTTTGGCACCTTATATTTTTCGATAAGCTTAAACGCACCCTCCACCAAGGCTGTGTCGTGGGTTGCGATACCGGGGTAAATTCCGTTCTTGAGCATAGTCTCCAGGTTTTTGAGAAACTGGCTGTTTATCTCTTCATATTTTTTATAGGCTATTTCGGCGGGCTCAACATAAATACCTTTACATAAACGATAATTCAAGGCAACTTCCCTGCTGTGTAAGTCAAGCATGTCGTCAATGTCGCCTGGTGTGCGTTTTAAATAAGCCTGCAATACCAAGCCGACATTCCTGGGGAATTCCCTTTTAAGCCTCCTGAATATATCTATTTCCATATCAACACATTGGGAGTCTTCCATGTCGATGCGGACAAAATTATCGTAAGAAACTGCCTTGACGACGATTTCCCTTATAAAATTATAGCAGGCTTCCTTATCGATCAATAGCCCGAACATGGTAGGCTTCAATGAGTAATTGCCATCTACCTTTGCCTTTTGAACGCTGTCGATAATGTTCAGATAAGTGTTCTTGTTTTTTTCGGCCTCGCTTAATTTCGTAATGAACTCACCTAGCAGGTCGATGGTAACCACCATTCCTTTCTCATTGTAATCCCGGGCCACTTTTATGGCATCTCCCACTGTTTTTCCTGCAATATATCTTTTCGAGAAAATCCAAACCAAACTCTTTGGCATCAACGGAAGTAAGGAAGCAATCAATTTATTAAACCACATAAGCATTGTTTTTAATTTAACAGTGCAAAATTAATTTATTAGCAATTGAATTTATAACGAATCATTAATTTTTATTCCTTAAAAACAAGGACTTCCTAAAACCAGGGCATCTTGTTGAATTACTGTCATTTACAAAGACCATAAAGATACGGCCAATTAATTAAACCCATTCAGGGTCCTTATTGTCATGAGGCAAAATAAATACCGGAACGTTATAAAAATCAGGAAAGCCATAAATATTTGTTAATCACGAATATTATGTATAATTTTGCCGCCCGATTTTAACGGGGATAGTACGATGGATGATTTTGTAATCCCTTTTAAAGGGTTAAGCATTGGGAATCACATATTTAAATTTAAAATAGGTGATGCGTTCTTTAAAAGTTTTGAGTATTTCGAAAACATAGGCGGCAAGGCGGTTTTAGATATAGATTTGCTGAGGGAGCCGAATATGATGATCTTGGGTTTTTCCATTGAAGGAAAGCTAAAGCTGCAATGCGACAGATGCCTTGGGTTCTTCAGTCAGGGGATAAATGGCAAAAACCAGCTTATCGTAAAGTTCGGCGACAAGTTCGTCGAGGAGTCGGAAGACGTAATAGTTATACCACAAACGGAAAGCAGGATAGACATCAGGCAATACGTTTTCGAGTATATTTGCTTGTCGTTGCCTTTCCGCAAGGTACATCCTGCCGACAGCAAAGGAAACTCGGGTTGCAATCCTGAAATAACAAACAGGATAGGCACATACTCAAAACGCGATGCCGATCCCCGCTGGGATGTTTTAAAAGACATAAAACTTTGAGATAATTATTAGAAACATATTTAAATTAACATAAAGAAATAGAAAAATGGCACATCCAAAAAGAAAGATTTCGAAGACCAGAAGAGATAAGAGAAGAACTCATTATAAGGCTACGGCCCCACAGCTGGCAACATGCCCTACCACTGGAGCGGTACATGTTTATCATCGGGCTTATTATGTTGACGGCGATCTTTACTATAAAGGAAAACTTATAGTGGAAGCCGCCAAGTCGGAATAAAAAAACAAAGACTCCTCAGTTTAAGAAACATTGCCCCGTAATTTGCTTGCGGGGTTTTTTTGTTAATTGATTAACGAAGATGTTTTACTGAAGTAAAATTAGTACTTTTGCAAATCTTTTTTAAGAAATAAAAATTCAGATGACGAAGATCAATGCCGCTATTACAGGAATTCATGCTTGGGCCCCGGAATATATCCTCAGCAACAAAGAGCTTGAGACGATGGTAGAAACGAACGACGAATGGATACTTAGCCGAACCGGGATCAGTGAGCGGCACATATTGAAAGGAGAGCGCAAAGGAACCTCCGACATTGGTTATGAGGCAGTTAAAGGCTTGCTGGAAAAAACCAACACCTCGCCTGAGGATGTGGACTTGTTGATTTGCGCCACCGTAACGCCTGACATGCAATTCCCTGCCACGGCAAATATTATTTCCGACAAAGCAGGAATAAAAAACGCATGGGGCTTTGATATGAACGCTGCTTGTTCGGGCTTTATTTATGCATTGGAAAGCGCGCGTAATTTCGTTGAGTCGGGTCGTTATAAGAAAGTGGTTGTTGTTGGCGCCGACAAGATGTCGTCGATAGTTGATTATACCGACAGGGCTACTTGTGTGATTTTCGGTGATGCCGGCGGGGCGGTTTTGCTGGAGCCCACCACAGACAACTTGGGCATTATGGACGCCATTATGCAGAGCGATGGCTCCGGAAGGGTACATCTTCACCAAAAGGCGGGAGGATCGCTGAAACCTGCCTCACACGAAACCGTTGATGCAGGCGAGCATTATATTTATCAGGAAGGACAAGCGGTTTTTAAGTTTGCCGTTACCAATATGGCCGATGTTTCGGTAAAAATAATGGAAAGGAACAAGCTTAAACCCGAAGATGTCGCCTATCTGGTCCCCCATCAGGCAAACTTGAGGATTATTGAGGCCACTGCCAGAAGGATGGGCGTTGAAAAAGACAAGGTCATGATCAACATCCAAAAGTATGGCAATACCACTAACGGGACCATACCAATGTGTTTGCACGAATGGCAGTCGAAACTCAAGAAAGGCGACAACTTGATCTTGGCAGCCTTTGGCGGCGGCTTTACCTGGGGCTCCATTTATCTTAAATGGGCTATTTAGTTTTTTATTAACAAAAAAGGACTAAATTTGCCCTCAAAATTCCAAAGCCACTTATTTAAAACAACGTAATTTTTGTTTATGAAAATACTTCTTCTTAATATGTACAGGCCATTCCTGATTTTTGGGGTCTTGATTTTGTTGTTGGCTTCCTGCATACCCCAGAAAAAAATGCTGTATTTGCAAGCCAAAACCGATAGCGACACACTGAGTTCCTTTAAAAATGAGCGTAAAATCGATTACCGGATCCAACCCGGCGACAACCTATATGTAAGGGTTGTCAGTTTGGACGAACAAACGACTATGCTTTTGAACCCTCTTGGATCTACAGCTAATAGTTCATCATTAAGCAGCGACGCCTCAGTTTATTTAAACAGCTATACCGTTAACGAAGCCGGGTATCTCGACTTCCCCATGACCGGTGAGATATTCGTGAAAAACATGAATGTGGAAGAAATGAAGGACGCTCTGTATCAGGAACTACAAGAGTACCTCAAAGAATTCGTGGTCATAGTAAAATTGGTCAACTTCAATATTACCCTTCTCGGGGAAGTCAAACGCCCCGGGCAATATAAAATCTATCAAAACAACATCAACCTTTTTGAGGCGGTCTCCATGTCGGGCGATTTAACGGATTTCGCCAACAGGAACACCGTGGCCATAATACGACAAACCAAAACAGGCTCGAAAGTAGCATATGTTGACATGACAAAGCGCGATATCTTGATGTCGGACTATTATTACCTTAAACCGAACGACATTGTTTACGTAACGCCGGTAAAAGGCAAGCAGTTTACTTTTGCCGAGTTCCCTTATGGGGTTGTGTTCGGCTTTATTTCATCAACAATTCTCCTACTTAATTATCTAAAGTAACAAAAAAATGGCTATAGAAAATTTTGACGGCATGCAGGCTCAGCAAGAGGAAACGATTGACATAAAGGCATTGTTCTTTAAATTTGTTAGATATTGGTACTTATTCGCGATTACCATTTTTGCCGCAGTTGCCCTGGCGTTCCTTTTCAATAAATATACTAATCCCGTTTTCGAGGTGTCAACCACTGTCCTTGTCATGGACGACAAATCAGTCATGGACCCATCCTCGCTTATCGGGATAGGCCTTAGCAATACTGCCCAGAACGTGGAAAACGAAATTGGCAAGCTAACATCCTTTTCGTTAACTTATAGGACTATACAAAACCTGGATTTCGAGGTTTCCTACTTTGTTGACGATGGCCTGATCAACAGGGAACTTTATCAAGCAGCACCTTTCGAGATAATTTTCGATTCCACCGTCCCACAGGTCGTTGGGCTAAAATACACGCTTTCGTTTTTAAATAAAAACGAGTTCCGGCTTGATGCTGAAGGCGAGTTGGTGAAACCTTATAATTTTTCGACACAAAAGTTCGAAGGGGCCCCAATAGAGAAGATTAAGTGGGGGGGCACTTTTAGGTTTGGCGAAGAAGTCTCCAACGAATACAATAACTTTAAGGTCATCCTCAACGACAGGTTCAATCCCGAAGAAGACCTCTCGAACACTTTTGAGTTTATTTTTAAGGATTATTACAGTCTTTCCGAACAGTTCAGGGGATTCGAGATAGAACCTATAAACAGGGAGGCGTCGATATTACAGATCAAGTTTAAATCGAATAACACAAAGAAAGCCGTTAACTTCCTGAATATGCTGACAGGGGTATATCTAACACAGAGCTTGGAGAAGAAAAATCAAATTGCCGACAACACCATTAGATTTATCAACAACCAATTAGGCGTGATAAGGGACACCCTTGAATCGGCAGAGATGGACCTACAGAATTTCCAGTCATCGCGCGAGGTTATGGACCTCGACTTCCAGGCCCAGCAATTGTATGAATACCTCAGCGATCTGGAAAAACAAAAGGCCGAGCTCATCATTAAGTCGAAATACTACCAAAACCTCAAGAACTATATCAAAAAGAATTCCTTGAAAATCGACGAGCTGGTTGCTCCTTCGGCCATGGGAATAGAGGATCCGGTTTTGAACGCCCTTGTTGGCGAACTGATCAACTTGTATAACGAAAAAGCAAACTCGATGCTTTTTTCAACAGAAAAATCCCCGAAAGTCATTGGCTTGAACTCAAATATCAGAAGTACTCAAAACGCTATTCTTGAGAATGTTACAAACATTATAGTGAATTCCGACCAGGCTATTCAAGACATAAACAAACGTATAGGCGACCTTACGGACAAGGCAAGCAACATGCCTGTTACACAGCGCGAACTGGTAAATTTCAAACGTAAATTCGATTTGTCGAACAATATATATACTTATTTATTGGAAAAACGTTCGGAAGCGCAGATCACAAAAGCCTCAAACCTTCCCGACAACGAGGTAATTGATGTTGCCCGCGATGAGCTAGGCGATGAGGTTTTCCCAAAGAAAAGCCTTAATTATCTGATCGCACTGATACTGGGCATGGCGTTCCCGGTTGTTTACGTTCTTGGAAAAGACTATTTCAACGATGCCATAATGGAAAAATCCGATGTCGAGAAATATACGAGGTTCCCAATTATAGGGCAGCTGCTGCATAGCAACAAGGAAACGCAACTGGTGGTTTTGGAATCGCCTAAATCCAGTGTCTCTGAATCGTTCAGGCAGTTAAGGACAAACATACAGTTTCTTACAAAAGGAAACGAAAAAACATGTATTATGGTTACCGCCGACATGGTTAGTGCCGGTAAAACATTTGTATCGATGAACCTTGCAAGTATTTATGCTCAGTACGGGCGCAAGACCGTTTTGCTTGGCTTCGACCTTCGTAAGCCAAAAATCTATCAGGACTTCGGTCTCTCTAACAATATTGGATTAACAAACTACCTTATCAACAAGGCCACCATCGACGAGATCATCCAGCCCTCGGGTAAGATGGAGCATCTCGACATAATAATGGCCGGCCCCGTCCCCCCAAATCCGGCAGAGCTTATTGCTTCTGACAGGAACACCCGGCTTTTCAAGGAACTTAAGGAGCGTTATGATTATATAGTTATTGACACCCCGCCGGCAGGTCTTGTTACCGATGCCTATCTGTTGATGGAATATACCGATGTTAATGTTTACCTGGTCCGTCAGGCACTGACCAACAAAAAGGTTTTCGGGGCCATTATCAAAGATATTGAGGATCGCGGACTGAAGATGAACATTGTTGTAAACGACATTAACCTTTCAGCCGGATATGGTTACGGATACGGGTACGGGTACGGGTACGGATATGGTTACGGATACGGGTACGGTTATGGTTACGGTTATGGTTACGGTTATTATACCGATGATAAGCCGGATAAAAAGAAATCGTTTGCCAAACGCTTGTTCAACAAGGTTTAGTCGGCGATAAAAATATTAAAGGCTGTTTTAACTTTGGTTGAAATGGCCTTTTTTTGGTAATTTGCTGTGTGTAATTGGTGGTGATTGGTGGTGATTTGCTGTGATTAATGGGTTTTTCCAATCTATCTTTTTCAAAAAAAATGAAATCAAATTTGTAGTTTTGCAATATGTTAAATAATACAGGGATTAAGAATTTTGCGTTAATAGGAGCATCAGGATATATCGCCCCAAGGCACATGAGGGCTATTAAGGAAACAGGAAACAATCTCGTTGCGGCCCTCGACCCCTTCGACAGTGTCGGGATTATCGATAGTTTTTCCCCCGGTGCTGATTTTTTTACGGAACCTGAACGATTCGACAGACATCTCGACAAGCTAAGGCGGGGCAAGAAAAACAGCATCGACTATGTTTCAATTTGTTCCCCAAATTACCTTCACGACGCACATATACGGCTCGCCCTACGAAACGGCGCAAATGCGATATGTGAGAAGCCCCTGCTGCTAAACCCATGGAACATTGATGGTTTAGTGGATATTGAAAAAGAGAGCGGAATGCGGATCAACAACATACTTCAACTCAGGCATCATCCTGTAATCGTTGACTTGAAGAAAAAATTCGATGGTATTACTTCGGATAAAAAACATAATATCAAGCTTACATATATTACAAGCAGGGGGAAATGGTATTATTATTCCTGGAAGGGGGAAAAAGCAAAATCCGGAGGTATAGTAACAAACATAGGGATACATTTTTTTGATATGCTGGGATGGATATTCGGCAAAAATCAAAAGAGTCATCTGCATTTGATGCAAGACAACAAAGCCTCGGGCCTCCTGGAGCTAGAAAAAGCAAATGTCAGCTGGTATTTAAGCCTCGACGGCAATGACCTTCCTGAGATTGCGAGGGAACAAGACCTGACAACCTACCGCTCAATCGCCATCGACGGCGAAGAACTGGAATTCAGCGGGGGGTTTACTGATTTGCACACCATTAGTTATCAGCATATTATGAGGGGCGAAGGTTTCGGGGTCTCCGATTCGAGACAAAGCATAGAAGTAGCACATGAAATAAGAAACCAAAGTCTCAGTACCGACAGATATGACTTTCATCCATTTGTAAAAAAATGATTATGCCTGAAAAAATCTGGTATGCTGTATATGTTAAATCGCGGAGCGAGAAAAAAGTTGCGTTGGAATTCGAGTTTAACGACATAGATTATTATTTACCGCTCATTAAAAAGCTTAAAATATGGAGCGACCGCAAAAAATGGGTCGAAGAACCATTGTTCCGCTCATATATTTTCGTTCACATCGATCAAAAGGATTACTTTAAGGTTTTACAAACCATCAATGTCGTAAAATATATTTCTTTCGAGGGGATGGCGGTTCCCATACGAAATGAACAAATTGAAGCCGTCAGATATTACCTTAACGAAAAAGACCCTGAAAACATTGACAATCAGGTATGGGAAACAGGGCGCAAGGTAAAGGTCGTTTCCGGAAGCCTGATAGGCCTCGAAGGTGAGCTTATCGATATAAGAGGCAAGAAAAAAGTAAAGGTTGAGATTGAAGCGGTCGGCAGAACCCTTATAATTCAAATCCCTAAAAGCAAATTGGAATTTGTGCTTTAAGATGAGGGCGGAATCTTATTGCGAGTAAAACTCTATCATTTTTTGTATCGCCTCAACACATGCAGGACAAAATGTATCGCCATCAAAAGTCTTCATCATACAGTCGAAGCGCGGGCGATAAACGCCTTTTGCAACATAACCACCTCCCTCATAGGCTCCTAGTTTATTCATGTTTTTCTTTTTTAGCGGATCGGCTGTGGGTATGGGAGTATGCTTTTTTAGAAGGTGCTTCCACTTTTTATCGAAATTCACCAAAGTGGTGATGTTTGGTTCCCATGGCTCTACTTCAAGATTATAAAAATCGTTATACGATGTTGAAGAATCGAAATATTCGTCTGCCAATCCGGCAAAGCCGTGACCAAATTCATGTATTAATATTGCTGCCGACTTAGAGTTGCTGTTAACGCTAACATTATAGAAATTATAAATTGCGCCACCACCATATTTATCGCTGTTCACCAATATGTAAATCTGGTCGTAAGGGGCATTTGCCGCAATATCGCGAACGCTCTTATTGTCGAAAGTCATAAGGTAACGCTCGCTGTCAAAAGTGTAATAGCCAAAATTCATGATCGTGTTCTTCCAAATCCCTTCGGCCGGAATATCAACTCCCGACTCTTGCGATGGCGCCAAAACACACCAGATATTAAACTTGTCCTTATTTTCCGAATATGGCTGATAAGCAAACATATCATTAGTGAATTTCTGGCAATCTTCGACAAATTTCCCCATTTCATCAGCCGAATATCCTTCCGGGATGATAACTACATCAACTTTTTGGGAAGGATCGCCGGATTTGTGAAAACTGAAATTCGGGAATTTTTTCCGGCTTTCATGATTGGTGAAGTAATTGTCTTTCTTAAAAGTATATTCAAACTTTTTTTCAAACAGGCCGTCCCAATTCCTCTCATAAAGCTCTATCCTGACATCGTTTTTGGGAAAAGGCATAACAACGGATTCCGACATGGCCCTGTTGATTTCTTTTGATTCGTCGGTTGTTTGCCACTCCCCGAAAATAGAAGAAAAACCGCGCGAATATATCAAGCTGTCCGATTTAAGGTCGTATAATCTAATATAGTAGTTTCCATATTCAAAAGTATCAATCAAATTCACTTCCGACCCGCCCCAAAAAGGCTCCACGATGAGTTCATCGAAACTAAATGAGCTAGTATCATGATTCCCGCTATGATAATAGTCCATACGCAAGGTCTTGCTCGCGAAATATTTATCGAACTGAGCGAAGGCGCTCATGGAAAACATCAATAATATCAAAAATAAAATACGTTTCATAAATATATAGTTTGATTTACAAATGTAAAAGAATTTTTGCTTAGCCGGACGTTGACAAGCCAAGGGTTGATAAGTAATAAAAACGATCGCCCCGGCCTGAAGGCGCAGGGCTGTTGACGACATCTGCCGGTTATAAGGGGTTATGTAGGTTGGCATCGCGTTGGACGCCGGAACGATCGCCCCGGCCTGAAGGCGCAGGGCTGTTGACGACATCTGCCGGTTATAAGGGATTTGACCGACGGCGGGGCGTTTGGAGGTAAAAAACATATCCCTCAAAATCATGAAAATCTCAAACGGCCGGAGAGCATCAATAAACCCGTG
>JAADIS010000152.1 GCA_013151215.1 Chlorobiota bacterium
CTGTGAGAATAGTTAATGCAAGCGAAAAAACTTTCGACCTTAAGGATGAGGAATATAAAGAATTTTGGAAAAGGGTTAAATATATGGAAATAGCTTCCAATATTATTCCTTATGTAGATCCACAAGAGTTCAGGAAAGTTTATGACGAAAATAAAAAAACGGGTGAGCAGTACACCAGTAAGGTTTTCTCGAAGCAATATGAATTTTCCGGTAGTTATGGAGCAAACCTCATGGAGGAGGTTGCCCGTTATGCACTTATCGGCTCCGGAATCGCCGCCAAGGAATCTCACGATATTATTCATGCCCACGACTGGCTCTGCTATCCTGCAGGAATAGCAGCCAAAAAAGCATCCGGAAAACCACTTGTTGTTCATATGCATGCCACAGAGTTTGACAGAACCGGAGGAGATGTCAATCAGATAGTTTACGATATGGAACGTGAAGGAATGGAGGCTGCCGACAGGGTCATTACTGTTAGTAACCTGACCCGAAAAATCGTGATAGAGAAGTATGGTATCGACCCCGGGAAGGTAGTTACTGTTCATAATGCTGTAGATCAGGAAGTTTCGAAGGAAATTCTTGAGATCAAAAGCAAAATGAAAGAAAAAGTCGTTACTTTTTTGGGGCGCATCACTTTCCAGAAAGGACCAGAATATTTTATTGAGGCTGCAAATAAGATTCTCCAGAAAGACAAGAATGTGAGGTTCGTGATGGCAGGTTCGGGAGATATGCTCAACAAAATGATCGAGCGTGTAGCCCACCTCCGCATAGCCGATAAGTTTCATTTCACAGGATTTCTGAAAGGGGATGATGTCAGCAATCTTTTTGCACTTAGCGATGTGTTTGTGATGCCTTCAGTATCAGAACCTTTTGGTATAGTACCGCTTGAAGCAATGAGGTCTAAAGTACCGGTTGTGATTTCTAAGCAATCGGGAGTGGCCGAAGTTCTCAAGCATGCTCTTAAAATTGATTTTTGGGATGTTGACGCAATGGCCGACTCGATTTATGGATTATGCCACTACGAAGGTTTGTCGCATATGTTCAAAAAATATGGGAAAATAGAGGTCGAAAACCTGAAATGGGAAAATGCCGCAAAAAAAGTTAAAGAAGTTTATAGTGATGTGATTTGAGTTCTGGGTTCTGGGTTCTGGGTTCTGGGTTCTGGGTTCTGGGTTTTGGGTTCTGGGTTTGGAGTTTGAGGTACATTTTATAAAAAGATAAAAATAATAATATGGCAGGGTTTAAGAAATTTGAAGAGATTGAGGCATGGCAAAAGGCACGTCGGCTTGCTTATTCAATATTTGAACTTATTAAAACTGACAATTTTAACATGGACAAAAGATTAAGATCACAAATGAACGGTTCCTCTGGATCAATAATGGATAATATTGCTGAAGGCCACGGACGAGGAGGAAACAAGGAGTTCGTTCAATATTTATTTATCGCTAAAGGATCTTCAGAAGAACTTAGATCGCAACTTTATAGAACACTTGACAGAAAATGGATAGATCAAAATCATTTTAATGAATTATTTTCAGAAGCAGAAACTATCGAAAAAATGATCCAAGGACTTATAAACTATCTACAAAAAGCCACTGGAACTTCTGATTTTAAAGGAATTAAATATAAAAATAGATAAGAGTATGATATCGCAAAGAATGAATATAAGTTATTTTAATGATGCATTTTTATTGCAAACTGCTTCATTAACACAACTTAAACTATGCACTACTAACTCAACATCCAGAGTTTTTGGCACTTACAACTCAAACTACAAACCACAGAACTCAAAACACAAAACACAAAACACAGAACTCAAAACACAAAACACAAAACACAAAACACAGAACTCAAAACATAAAACACTAATCACAGAACAAAAAATATGAAGTCAATTTGTTTTTATTTTCAGGTACACCAACCTTACAGACTAAGAAATTACAGGTTTTTTGATATAGCCGAGAAACACGACTACTTCGACGATTATAACAATAGTTTTATAATGCGCAAAGTTGCCGAAAAAAGTTATCTGCCTATGAACAGGCTTCTCTTGGACTTGATAAATGAGTATGGTTCGGCTTTTAAGGTAAGTTTCTCGATATCAGGTACTGCCATCGACCAGTTTGAGCAGTATGCACCTGAGGTCTTGGATAGTTTCAAACTTTTGGCTGAAAGCGGGAATGTGGAGTTCCTTACCGAAACTTACGCCCATTCACTCAGTGCCTTGACGAGCAAGACTGAATTCCAACGGCAGGTAAAAATGCATAGCGACAAAATCGAGATGTATTTTGGTCAAAAACCGACAACCTTTAGAAATACTGAGTTGATCTATGATGATAAGATAGGCGAGGCTGTTGCCGATATGGGTTTTGATTTAATGCTTACCGAGGGTGCAAAACATGTTTTGGGATGGAGGTCGCCGAATTTTATGTATGCAAATGCGCAGAGGCCGGAACTTAAGCTATTGCTCAAAAATTTCCGCCTTAGCGATGATATAGCATTTAGGTTCTCGCAACAATCTTGGTCCGGCTGGCCACTGACAACTGAGAAATTTGTGGATTGGCTGAATAATACTGCGGAAAACGAGGAGGTGATAAACTTGTTTATGGATTACGAAACCTTTGGTGAGCATCAATGGGCCGAAACAGGCATTTTTGATTTTATGCGTGCTTTGCCGGGAAGGGTCTTTTCGCATTCCGACTTTGGCTTTGCCACTCCTGCCGAACTTGCCGGTAAACTCCAAACCGTTTCACCGATTCATGTACCTAACACTATTTCGTGGGCCGATGAGGAAAGGGACCTTACTGCCTGGCTGGGAAACGACCTCCAGGACGAAGCTTTCGGAAAACTCTATGCATTGAAGGAGAAAGTCCAGCATTGCGACGATCCGCAAATACAAAAAGACTGGCTCTATCTTCAAACGTCCGACCATTTTTATTATATGTGTACAAAATGGTTCTCCGATGGCGATGTGCATAAATATTTCAATCCTTATGGTACACCCTATGATGCTTTTGTGAATTATATGAATGTGCTTTCCGATTTCATAATTCGCGTAAACGAGAATACTAAACTTGAGGAAAACAGTTTTTCCGAACTTAAGGATACCGCAACGGAGCTGGTTGATAAAACCGGCGATGCCGTGAAGAAAACTATTAAAAAGACGAACAAAAAACTGAGGAAAACGCTTAATAAAACTAAAAGTGTCAGTTTTGATGAAATAAAAGACTTGTCGAATACGGCTGTTAAAAAACTTCTGCGGGAAATTGATATAGAGGAAATGGCGGCCGCCTTGAAAGATGCCGAAAAAGAAGTTGCCGAAAAAATAATTCCGAACCTTGGCGTTAGGGCAAAGAAAAAATACGATGAACTGCAATCGGAACTCAAGAAAATAAATAAGAGGGAAATTGCCCGATATCGTAAAAATATCGAAAACAAATTATCTGATTTATTCCGTAAGTAGTTGAAAGATAGCATAAAAATAAAAACGCAAATTGATAA
The DNA here is from genome assembly GCA_013151215.1 of Chlorobiota bacterium. Lineage (GTDB taxonomy): Bacteria > Bacteroidota > Bacteroidia > Bacteroidales > F082 > BM524. The sequence goes on from JAADIS010000152.1 coordinate 3,502, forward strand.
TACATCCAAGATCCTCGACATTATCTTGATGTTGTCCTTGCTTGCTGCCGTGCTTGTTCCTATCTATTATTATCAAAATCTACCGGACCTCATTCCTTCACATTTCGACATGAAAGGAAATGTGGATTCATATGCCGGCAAGGCAACAATACTGATAATTCCAGCACTGCTATTAGTGATGGCAATTGGGATGAGGCTGTTGCAGAATTATCCTCATATTTTTAACTATCCCGTTAAAATTACAGAGCAAAATGCTGAATTTCAATATAAAATGGCTCAGCGATTTATTGCACTTATTAATATCTGGGTGGTTTTATTGATGATGGGTATTGAAATAATAATTATAAAATCGGCAATGGGGAATTATAGCAGTATGGATATTGTTTTTGTTTTATCTTTTATTGCCGTGCTTTTCCTTGCCATGATAATTTATTTTATCAAAGCCAAAAAGCATTCCTGACTAAATTATTTTTCTTTTTACTAAAACTGAATGTCCTTTTTATATTTTTGCCGTCCTGTTTTATGGCGCAAAACATTTTTAAATCTTTTTATTTGCAATGAATAATAAACCTGATTTTATATTTGAAAGCAGTTGGGAAGTCTGTAATAAGATAGGAGGTATCTATACTGTTGTTTCTAGCAAGGCTAAAAGCATAATATCCCATGGTTTAGGCTCTGAAAACTACCTGCTTATCGGCCCCGATGTCTGGAAGGGCACTGAGCAAAACCCTGATTTCATAGAGGATGCGGATTTGTTCGCCGATTGGAGGTTGATTGCAAACAAAAACGACCTTAAGGTAAGATGCGGTTATTGGAATAACAACAGCAATGCCCGGGTGATTCTTATCGATTTTACCCATCTTTTCTCTTCCAAGGATAAAATCTTCGCTGAGCTGTGGGAGCAGTACCAACTCGATTCGCTCCATGGACAATGGGATTATATCGAACCGGCAATTTTTGGTTATGCCGTCGGGATGATGGTTGAAAGTTTTTCCGATTATTACCTGAACGACAAGATCGTGGTGGCTCATTTTCATGAATGGATGACGGCTAGCGGTATATTATATTTAAAAAACAATGCACCGCATATCGGAACGGCTTTTACTACGCATGCAACGGTCCTTGGCAGGTCGATAGCCGGAAACGGGTTCCCTCTTTATGAGCATCTTACAGATTATCAGGCTGATACGATGGCAGATAAGTTCAATGTAAGAAGTAAACAATCAATAGAAAGATTAGCCGCAAATACCGCCGATGCTTTTACTACAGTCTCGAATATCACTGCCAAAGAGTGTAAACAGTTTTTTGCCAGGCAGCCCGATGAAATATGTATCAATGGCTTTGAGGAAGATTTTGTCCCGAAAGAGGAGGATTTTGTTGATAAACGTATAATTGCTAGAAAAAAAGCCCTTGAAATAGCATCCAAAATAAGAGGACGTAGAATAAATGATGAAGCTTATCTGATTATCAATAGCGGTCGTTATGAATTCAGGAATAAGGGAATAGATGTTTTTATCGAAGCCTTGGCTAATTTAAACAAGCTTGATTTAAAGAGGGAAATAGTTGCCTTTATTGCGGTCCCGACACATCACCATGAGCCCTATCCACTGTTTGTCGGCGAAGAGGCCGAAGTCGAAAACCGCTTCTTGACTCATAAAATACATAATCCCGAACATGATCCCGTATTAAGTTCGGCATACAGCAAGCAGTTGAATCTTGGCGATTCGAAGCTAACATTGGTATTTGTGCCCGCCTATTTAAATGGTGCCGACAGGGTAGTGGACCTTGGGTATTATGATTTCCTTATTGGTTTCGACCTGTCTGTTTTCCCGTCATATTATGAGCCCTGGGGATATACCCCATTGGAAAGTATTGCATTTGGAATACCCACTATTACAAGTTCTTATGCCGGTTTTGGTTTGTGGGTCAGGGATAATTTCAGTGGAAACCGAAGCGTGGCCGTTTTGGATAGGGATACTCATAATGATAAAGAAACCGCAGAAATTATTTGTAGAAAAATAATAGAGTTCTCAAATACGGAAGATGTTTCTGCCTTAAAGGCAGATGCAAGAAAAATATTCCGGAAAGCACTTTGGAACGACTTGTCGGACAATTATTTCAAAGCCTGGAACCTGGCTGCCGCAAAGGCTTTGGACAGGGTTCCCAAAAGACCAATGTTTAAAAAAACTAAAAATTCGAAAGTGGAAATTAAATTGAAAGATAATAAACCCCAATGGAAAAAAATACTTGTACAAGCAGCATTGCCCGAGAAGCTGATGCCCTTAAAAGAAATGGCCTATAATCTGTGGTGGTCGTGGAATTATGAAGCAGAGGAACTGTTCGCATCTATAAAGCCCGAAACATGGGAGAAAAATGAGTATAACCCGGTGAGGCTTATCGAGACACTGTCGATGGATGATGTTGATATGATGCTGAACGACAAGGCTTTTATGCAGAAACTTGAAAATGTATATTCTGCTTTCAAAAACTATATGGCTGTAAAACCGGCCGATGATGAGGGTAAAGTAGCCTATTTCAGTATGGAGTATGGCCTACATACAAGCTTGAAGATTTATTCAGGTGGATTGGGGATACTGGCCGGCGATTATCTGAAACAGGCTTCCGATTCCAATAAAAATTTATTTGGTATAGGTCTTTTATACCGCTATGGTTATTTTAAACAACTGCTCTCTCATAGTGGTGAACAGATAGCCGAATATTCACCACAGCGGTTTACCCAACTTCCTATCATTCCGTTACGGGAGAAAAACGGCGACTGGGTCAGCGTGAAAATTGCACTGCCCGGTAGAACAATTACAGCAAAGCTTTGGCAGGTAAATATAGGTCGGATTAAATTATATTTGCTTGATACTGATGTTGATGCAAACTCCGAGGAAGACAAATCCATAACTTATCAATTGTACGGTGGCGACAACGAGAACCGCTTGAAGCAAGAAATGGTGCTCGGCTTGGGAGGAATCCGTTTTATTAAGAAATTTGGTTTGAAGCCTGATATTTTTCATTCCAACGAAGGGCATGCTGCTTTTAGCGGTTTGGAGCGCGTGAAAAACCTGCTTGAAGATTTCGGCATCGATTTCGAACTGGCAAAAGAACTAGTCAGGTCAACAACCCTGTTTACAACCCACACTCCTGTCCCTGCCGGGCACGATGCCTTTGAAGAAGATTTGCTAAGGGCTTATATTCCGCATTTCAGCGATGCTTTTTCTTTGAGCTGGGACGACTTTATGGCTCTGGGGCGTTTTAATCGCGACGATCATGGCGAGAAATTCTCCATGAGTGTTTTGGCATGCAGGCTTTCTCAGGAGGTTAACGGCGTAAGCAAGATACACGGCAGGGTCTCGAGGGAGATGTTTGCAGGACTTTATCCCGGCTATTTCCCTGACGAATTGCACATCGGGCATATTACCAACGGTGTCCACTATTATACCTGGACCGACAAGATCTGGCAAAAGCTCTATAAAAAAACCTTTGATGAAGGTTTTGAGCAGAAACAGCATGAAACCGCCTATTGGTCGAAAATACATGATGTTCCCGATGATGTAATCTGGGCTAACCGAATTAAGCTCAAGTCGAATTTAATCAGTAAGCTGAAGATAAAACTAAAGAACGACCTTACCGCCAAAGCTGGGAACCCCAAGCAAATAGTGCAAATGATTTCCCGTTTTGATGAAAAGGCGCTGATAATAGGTTTTGCGCGCAGGTTCGCAACCTATAAAAGGGCGCATCTTCTTTTTATGAACCTCCAGAGGTTGGATGAAATAATAAACAATACAAAAAAACCGGTTTATTTCTTTTTCGCGGGAAAGGCCCACCCTCATGATAAAGCAGGGCAGGATTTGATAAAAAGGATAATAGAGATATCCAAAATGCCGCAATTTATCGGAAAGATTATTTTTATCGACAATTATGATATGACTATTGGCAAACTTCTCACTAGCAGCGTAGATGTATGGTTAAATACGCCCACCCGACCACTTGAGGCATCGGGTACAAGTGGTGAGAAGGCTGTTATGAACGGGGTCTTGAATTTTAGCGTTCTCGATGGCTGGTGGGCCGAGGGCTACCGGCCAAATGCAGGATGGGCCGTTGAAGAATCAAGAACTTATGATAATCAAGAATTTCAGGACGAGCTGGATGCCGAGATTATTTATAATATGCTCGAAAACGAGATATCATCCATTTATTACGATCAGGATGAAAACGGCATCTCAGCCAAATGGGTTTCCTATATAAAAAACACCATTGCTGACATAGCCCCCAACTTTAGCATGCAACGAATGGTAAACGACTATTATTCAACTTTTTATAAACGATTGTTCGCAAGGCGCAAACTTGTTTACGTAGATAATTTCAAAAACGCACGTGAACTTGTAAATTGGAAAAAATCGGTTTTGAATAAATGGCCCCTGCTTAAAATAGAAAGTATGGAGGTTCCCGATGTCGAGAAAGGAGCAGTGGAGTTTGGTACAGAATTTCATGCCGAAATTATAATTGACCCTGCGGGTTTGAAAAAAGAAGATATCGGAATTGAAATTATAATGGGAAATAAAGTAGATGGTAAGCTAAACTCAATTCTGCTCAAGCAAGAACTCGATCCCGAAGAGATGGGGGATTCGAAATTACAATATGTTTGCCGCTTCCCTTTGCGATCAGCCGGAGTGTTCGACTATAGTTTCAGGCTTTATCCAAAAAACCTCAAACTGGCATATCGAATGGATTTTCCATTGTTGCATTGGATATAAAACTTAATTTTTTTTGCACCGGATTACTTTGTTGTGGTTGAATCTTAATGACGAGAGTTAATTCATTAATAGCCTCGCAAATAATGCCTCTAAACATTTGCCTTTAATATACTCCCTCTTAAATTTGGTTTTTAGAACCCAAAATAATTTATAACGATTCTAAACAGATGCTTAAGTTGTACGATAACAGCAATTTACCCCCCCCCACAAGAATTAGTTGGGGGTATGTTAAATTTAACGCATTAACTTGCCTGCCATGGGTTTTTTGTTTATTTTCGTGGGGTTGACAAAAAACGCAATTTCATACCAATTTAGATTCCTGAACAGAATGAATTTTTTGCTTAAGATCTTAATAAATATAATCTTCTTGTTTTTGGCAAATAATATTATCGGTCAAAACCAGGCAAACGTCTGGCACTTCGGCAAGCATGCCGGTGTCGATTTTAACACGGGGGAGTCCGTAGCTGGCAAAGGCCCATACGAAACCCTAAGGGCCTCTGCCGTAATGTGCGATTCACTGGGCAATCTCTTGTTCTCGACCAATGCCGAAAAAATATATAACAGAAACGACCTGGTGATGCAGAACGGTGACGGACTGGAAGGCCACAACTTCGGTTCGCAGGCAGCCCTGATAATCCAAAAACCGGGTTCACAGAACCTTTATTATGTCTTTACCACCGGCTTTGTCCAAGGCTGGACATTCCAGACTGGGCTTTATTACTCGGTCGTTGACATGGGCCTCGACGGGAGCCTCGGTGGCGTGACGGACGAGAAAAATGTTTTGCTGAGCGAGGCATGGGACGCTGTGGACAAGATAGTCGCCGCCAGACATGGGAACGGGAGGGATGTCTGGGTGGTTGCGAGGAAGTTCAACGATGACGGCTACGCCGCTTTCTTGGTAACCGGGGACGGGGTGCCGGCAGGTGCTGTTTTTAGCCCGTCCATTGACAGGGGATATAAAGTATGCCAGGGCAACATGAAGATCTCTCCGGACAAAAAGCATTTGGTGGCTGCATATTTTGCGGATGGCGGGTATTTTGAAAAACCCGATATCGAGATATGTAGCTTTAATGATGTCACGGGAGATATTGATTTGTTATACACTTTAAGATTCTATGCAGGGTCCGGCTTGCCAGATGAGCCATGGGGGGTCGAGTTTTCCCCCGATTCAAAATACTTATACCTTTCGATATTCACGGAGGGCGGCTTAAATGTTGTGGATATCTACCAGCTTGACATGCGGCATTATGAGGATTCCGCCCAGTTCTTCGACACGAGGATAAAGGTTGCCGAGGGCGTCCCCGGCCTGTCCCTTCAACTGGCCAGGGACGGGAAGATTTACTGCACCGGCCCTGATTATGGATTCTACGACTACCTGAGCGTGATAAACCGCCCGTGGGAGCGCGGCACTGCCTGCCAGTACCAACAAGACGCTGTTTACCTCGACTATGACGGGCAGGGAAGGCAAGTAGGGGAATTCCTCCCCAACATCCTTGTCGACTACCTCTACCGCTTCGGGTGGCAGGGCCGCTGCTCCTCGCAGGCCTTTACCTTTAAGCCCAACTTCA
>JAADIS010000018.1 GCA_013151215.1 Chlorobiota bacterium
TTTTTTCCCTGACCTTATTTGCGAAGTCGGCAAAATCCTTTACCGTGAAAAGATCGGGGAATGCTGCCGGACTTATCGCTGCTTCGCCTTGTTTAAGCCCGCGAACCTGGGCAATCTCCCTACTTACTTTATCAGCCGGCAAATGACCACCGGTTCCGGTTTTTGCACCTTGACCACCTTTGAAATGAAATGCTTGTGCTTTTTGTACTTTCTCCCACGAGAAACCGAATTTCCCTGATGCCAGTTCATAAAAATATCTCGAATTATTGCTTTGCTCTTCTGGTAACATACCGCCTTCACCGCTAGCAATTCCCGTTCCGGCCATCTCGGCGCCTTTAGCAAGGGCTATTTTTGCTTCTCTGGACAATGCCCCAAAACTCATGTCGGAAACGAATATAGGTATTTCAAGTTCCAAAGGTTTAAGGGCCTTCTTGCCTATTATCACCTTTGTTTTTACTTCATCTTCGTCCATCAGCGGCCTGCTGGCGAGCTGGGCAGGCAAGAACTGTATGTCCTCCCATTTTGGTAATTTGTTCCTGTCGACCCCCATGGCTTCGGTAAAACCATGATGACCTATGTTTTTAAGGCCGTTTTTTGCAAGTTCTTTGATGTAGTTCGTATATGGCTCCGTGTCCTCGGGATGTGTATCGGCATATTTGCCCTGATAATCATCATTGTTAAAAGGCTGAGGATGTGCTATTTGAAAGGTTTTTATTTCATCGGCATCAACATAAACATTATCTGCTTCCACCCAGGAATTAAATTTTGTGAGAGCCTCGTCGTTATTGTATTCCGACACTCCTGTATCGAAACGGTAATCCCAATAATGAACACCGCAAATCAGGTTATGGCCTTCAATATATCCATCGGCAAGAAGTGCTCCGCGATGTAAACAACGCCCGTATAAAACGGAAATGTTGTTGTCGTAACGTATGATTACAAGATCCAGGTTTTCTATTTCGGCATATTTTGGAATGCGGTCGGGCAACTCTGAATATTTACAGACTAATCGTTTATCCATATCAATCTTGTTTTAGCAATTTTGTGATAATTTCAATACCGGAATCATAAAATGAGCTCACCGTTTTTTCCTGTTCCTGTTCTGCGCATTTAGAGTTTATGTCCGAAATGGGCAAAACCCCTCCTGTCCATTTGGGCATCAACCATTTACCCGTAACGGGGGAAGGCAAGCTATCCACATTGGCGAGTTTATCGGCCGACCAATAGCTTAAATAATAATATGGTTCGGATATCATGCTGTCGGGTATGGCTAAACCGAGGCCGATAGTTTGCGATAGTTCCCCCTTTTCGTTATGTGCAAAGCTTACAAAAGAACCTGTATCAAAATGATGCGGCCATATTTTTACGGCTTCGGCATTTTTCAGTTTAGATACTATTTTGCTTAAAACCAGTTTTGCGTTCGACCTGTAAATGGCATTCTCGGCCAGATACTTGTCTTCAGCCGAAAAAACAGCCCCGTCATTCAATGCATGCTGGGGAATCTCATAATGAAGGCTGTCGGTGAAATTGCCCACTTCAACAGCATGACTCTGCAAACTTGTTAATAATTCGTTGAAGACCATTTTTTTTGTTTTCCCCTTTAGGGAAATACTTTGTATCGGATTATCAAGTTTGTCCAATATAAACAACTGTAGGTCAGTTAATTTCAAAGCAAGTTTCAAACCATTTGGCAGAGGGTTCCCTATCAGCATCTTTTTGTTGGGGAAATATTCCATATTAGTGTTGCTGTCGTCGGGTTTTTGCGGTATTAAATGATGTCCTGCCAAAGCCAGGAATTGTGCCGCATGATGTTGTTGTTCCAGGGCATCCTTCATTTTTTCATCGAAAGGCAAGGATTGGTGCTCCCATTGATATTCCGTTTCTCCCATTTTTGAATATTTTTAATTTGGTTAAAGCAAATCCGCTCCACTCAATATTTGTAAAGATAGTCGTAATTTTTTAGTTTCCTTACAGATAGATGAATTGCGACCAGGGCAAACTCATGATTTCCAACTGATAATTTTGAATTATTCAGTGATTTGTGATACGCACCGTTCTATTAATACCAGTATTTTATTCAGGCTGAAAATGCCGATATGACGGGAGATATGAGCAGGAATTGCAAAGTGGCGAGGGTGTGAGTAGAAAAGGTCTCGATTGTAATATTCTATGCAACGATAGCAAGCCCCCGGCCAACCACAAGCCTTTAGATTTTTATAATGTTGAGAACGGTGCTGCGCACACAATACAACTATTACTCAACAACTTCTACGCCTTTCCAAAATGCGACATAATCCTTGATTTTGTCAGCCATGGGTTTTGGTTCGGGATAAAACCATGCCGCATCTTTATTTGTTTTACCGTCAACAGTAATGTTATAGTATGAGGCCAGTCCTTTCCAGTGGCATTTTGTTTGAGTATTGCTCTTGCTGAGATATTCTTTTTTTATCGTATCAGCAGGAAAATATTGGTTTCCTTCTATGTTGATAGTTTTATTGCTTTCGGCGATTACATTGCCATTCCAGATAGCTTTCATTTTTTAAGATTTTAATTTCCAAAGTGAATTCATAAAGTATTGTCGTTTATCAACATAATTCCTTACAATTTGGAAGCCTGTTTTATTGGCAAGGTTTTCAATCATTTGTAAATCATACTTTTGTGACATCTCGGTATAAATTTTCTCATCCTTGCGGAATGAAAAAGTCTTGTCGAGCATTTTTATATGGACCTCCTGTGGTATTTTGCTTATTAAAAAACTTTCGGCCTTGCCGCTTGAGCTATCATAAAATTCCCGATGATAGAAATCATCGATATTAAAATCGGCCCCCAATTCCCTGTTGATACGGACGAGCAGGTTTAAGTTGAAGTCCGCTGTATGCCCTGCTTTGTCGTTATATGCCTTGAGGATTATGTTTTCTTCCTTTTTTAGGTCGAAACCAATAAATACCTGATCGGAAATGCTGAGGGATTTCTTGAGTTTTAATAGAAAATCCAATGTCTGGGCATCATTGAAGTTCCCGATGTTGGAGCCAAGGAAAAGTGCTATTTTTCGAGGGTTTCCGTTATTATTGAACGAGCCGAGCATTTTGAAATAATCGCCGCTTAGCCCATTTACCTGCAATCCCGGAATATCATACCTCAACCCTTCAACAAGATTAGTTACTGCTGAAACAGAAATATCTATTGGTGAGTAGGTAAAATCAATTTGTTGATTTACGAAATGTGATAATAGAACCTTGGTTTTCAGGCCGTCGCCGGCACCGAGCTCGAGGATGTCGAAATGGGCGCCGCCGTTTTTGAATTCCGATAGTATTTGTTCTTTTTGTGTTTGGAATATCTCCATTTCGCAATCGGTAAGATAGTATTCGGGCATGCGCATGATATCCTGGAATATCTCGCTTCCCTTTTTATCGTAAAAGTATTTCGAAAGGAGATATTTGTTTTCAGAGCTTAAGCCTTTTAAGGTATCTCTTGCAAATTCGTCGAGGGCAATAATCTGTTCCATAATATTAGATTTAAACAGGTATTCCGGTTTCGAAAGGGTTGTCCGGGTCGTTGCTCCACTCGAACCAGCCGCCGTCGAAGACGGAGACCCTGCGCCAACCCATCAGCCAGGCATTAAAGAAGGCTTCGCTTCCCCGCCAACCGGTACCGCAATAGAAAGCCAGGTGTTTGTCGGGAGTGATAGCTTGTTCTTCCCAAATGGCCTTTACCTCGTGGAATTCCCTTGTGGTATGATCCAGGTTGCGATAGTTTTCCATGTGGTAGGCATCACTGCCGCAATTACCAAAAATAGCACCCGGGATACGGCCTTTCTTTTCAATGTAATTATAGCCACTTACTTCACCGATATACTCTGGCCACGACCTGACGCAAACAATATCGGCATCTTCGGCTGCGATCATTTCTTTTGCTTGAGGCACGTCAACAGCCAGTTGTGGCTTTTGGGGGATGCTAGCCCCGAAATCGTCAACCGCTTGTTTAGCAACATCTTCTGTGCTTATTTTATATCCTGCATCTTTCCACGACTGAAATCCGCCATTTAGTATTTTCACGTTTTTTACTCCTGCGTACATCATTATAAATGCGTTGCGTATAGCACCAATATGGCCTGCCGCGCTACCGGGGAACTCGTCATCGTTGTCGGGATCCATGTATTTTCCATATAACACCACTGTAGTGTCCGATCTTATCCCATGCTCCTCAAGGGCTTTTTTCAATTCTTCCGGCGAACGGCGATTCCATGTTTCGGGAGCCTCAAGAGCAAGGGTGTCCATGTCGATGGCCCCAGGGATATGACCGCTTAAATATGCTTTACGGTTACGGTAATGCGAGTGGCAGATAACGAAGTCGCCTCCTGCGAATTCCGCTGGCTTTCCCCCTTCGATGAGTGTTTTAACCCAACCGGCATAAACTAATGTTGAATATCTTTCGAGTTTTTCAAGAGGTAAATCGGGGTTTTCCGACCATTCATCGACAAAATCATTATAAACGCTTATGTTTTCATAGCCTGCCAGTTCAAAATTCTTGGCAACTGTTAAATTGTCTTTCGCTGAATAGGAATAGATTATGATATTGTCTTTTGGCAGAATCCCTTTCGCCCTCACAATTTCAATCCAGTCGATATATTTTATCCATTTAAGGGGCAGGCTGCGCGCCCCTTTTATGTGGCCACCTCTTTTTTCGCCTTTCATTTGCCAGCCATTATATGCATCAACAGGTCTTGCGTCGATGATAGTGGATTGGCTTGTTCTAATAATGTCTTCCAATTCGTTGGTAGTAATAGTATTAAAATTCAAAATTTATTTTTTTAATTATTGATTCGATTAGTTAAAATTACGAAAAAATCACGAAAGGACCTTGTTAAATAATTCATAATTAAATCGTTGAACTGAAAAATCAAAACGATCACCGCCTATAAAACCCTATTAAGGCATTTGTGGACGAGTCGTGTCTCAATTCGGTATTTTTATCCTGCAGTTCAGGTATTATGTTTTTGGCCAGCACTTTGCCAAGTTCAACGCCCCACTGGTCGAAGGGGTTTATATTCCATATCAAGCCCTGTACATAAACGCTGTGCTCGTACATTGCCACTAGTTTTCCAAGCTTATCGGGAGTTAAAACATCCAGGAAGAATGTTGATGAAGGCCGGTTGCCATCGAAAACTTTATGGGGTATTAATTCCGGTGCGACCCCTTCTGCCCTAACCTGCTCCTCTGTTTTTCCAAAGGCCAGCGCCTCGCCCTGTGCCAGCATATTCGCGATCAGATAATCCTGATGTGCAGATAATGGGTTAAGCGATTCTTTAAAACCGATAAAATCAACAGGTATCAGCTTGGTCCCCTGATGAACCAGCTGGTAAAACGAATGCTGTCCGTTGGTGCCGGGCTCACCCCAGTATATGGCCCCTGTTTGATAATCGACCCTTTGGCCGCCGAGAGTTGTTTGTTTGCCGTTGCTTTCCATGGTAAGCTGTTGCAGATAAGCAGGAAAGCGCTTCAGATAATTCTCGTAAGGGAAAACTGCTTGGGTTTCTGCTTTAAAGAAATCGTTATACCAAATTCCCAGCAAAGCCATTATGACCGGGATGTTTTTTCTGAGCGGTGTGTTTTTAAAATGCTCGTCCATCTGGTGGAAACCGTCAAGGAGCAGGCGATAATTTTCCGGGCCAATGGCTATCATGGTGGAAAGTCCAATGGCTGATGTCATCGAATAGCGCCCACCTACCCAGTCCCAGAAACCAAACATGTTTTCGGTATCGATACCAAACTTGCCAACTTCTGCGGCATTGGTTGAAAGAGCCACAAAATGCTTTGCAATAGCCTTGGTATCAGTAAGTTTCGATAGAATCCATTTGCGTGCCGACTGTGCATTTGTCATGGTCTCCAGGGTAGTGAAAGTTTTTGAGGCCACGATAAAAAGCGTTTCCTCCGCATCAATCCCATTAATGGCCTCGGCAAGATCGCTTCCGTCAACATTGGATACAAAACGAAAGTTCAATAATCTGTCGCTATAATGTTTTAATGCTTCATAGGCCATTACCGGGCCAAGGTCGGAGCCTCCTATGCCAATGTTGATTATATTTTTAATAGGCTTGCCGGAGTAACCCTTCCATTTGCCATTTCTTATTTTATCCGCAAAAGCGGACATTTTGTCGAGTACCGAGTGAATATCGGGGACAATGTTTTTGCCGTCCACAAATATTTCCGAGCCTTTAGGCGCCCGCAGAGCAGTGTGCAAAACGGCACGCTCCTCGGTAACATTTATTTTTTCCCCGGCGAACATCTCCAGTCGCCTTTTTTCAACACCACGCTCCTCGGCCAGCTTGAACAATAAATCTAGTGTTTCCCCCGTTATCCGGTGCTTCGAGAAATCGAAATAAATTCCTGTTTCATTTAATGTAAATCGCTTAGCGCGATTTTTATCTTCGGCAAACAATGTTTTTATGTGAACATTTTTAATTTCATCGAAATGCTTTTCGAGATTTTTCCAACTTTCCAAATTTTTCAGTCCGGTGTTCATAATGTTGTTGTTAATCAGTCAATATTCTGTTTTATTATTCAATAAATATAATTCTTTTCCTATTTTATTTTTATCCTCTTTTAGTAAAAGTTTGAGAATTTTGATTGCCGTCGAGGCGTTTGGGTTTTATCAATACCCTTAGCGATTGATCGTAAGTGAGGTAATTCCACGACCAATTAATGAATATCGAGAGGCGGTTTTTTACACCGATTATCATGAACAGGTGGACGAAGGACCATAGAACCCATGCGAAAAAACCTTTGAGCTTGGCAAATGGCAGATCTGCCACGGCCAGGTTACGGCCAATGGTGGCCATGGACCCCTTGTTTTTATACTCGAATTCCCGGGGTGTTTTCCCAGCCTTGAGCCTATGGAGGTTATTGGCAAGGTTGCTTGCCTGCTGTATTGCAACTTGTGCTACTTGTGGCTGGCCGTTGGGGTATTTCGGGCTTTCCATAATGCATACGTCGCCCAGGGCATAAATATGTTTATAACCCAGCAGCCTGTTGAAGCGGTCAACTTTCATTCGGTTTCCCCTCCCGAAGTTTTCCTTTTTGAGACCTGTTACCGGGTTGGCCTTGATGCCGGCGGCCCAGATAAGTGTTTTAGAGCTAAGCGAGCTTTTATCGGAAAGCTTGATCATATTTCCGTCATAATCTTCCACGCTAGTGTCGGTATAAACCTCAACGCCAAGTTTTCTCAAATATGACAATGCTTTTCGGGATGCGTGATCCGACATGCCCGCTAATATTCTCGGTGATGCTTCGTAAACCACTATCCTCATTTTTGATAGGTCAAGCTCGGGATAGTCCTTTGGGAAGATGTATTTTTTCATTTCGGCTAAGGCCCCGGCCAATTCCACGCCTGTTGGCCCACCGCCCACCAGCACTATGTTCATATATTGGCTGATTTTCTCATCATCTGTTTCCAATAAGGCTTTTTCAAAGTTCTCCAGAATGGTGTTCCTGATCAAAATCGCATCGGAAGCGGTTTTCATCGAAAGCGAATAGCGCATAATGTTCTCTTGTCCGAAAAAATTGGTGTTGGCACCTATGGCCAAAATAAGATGATCGTATTTCAAGGAGCCTATAGTGGTCGAAATTTCTTTTTCATCGGCATGAACTTCAAGGATTTCCGCAATCCTGAAGTGGACATCCTTCTCGTTTTGAAGTATCTTCCTCACGGGAAAAGAAATGGTGCTGGGTTCCAAGCCTGCCGTTGCAACCTGATATAGCAGTGGCTGGAACTGATGGAAATTGTTCTTGTCGATCAACACTGTTTGGAAACCGTCGGAGTTTACTTTCCTCATTACCTTTATGCCGGCAAAGCCTCCTCCAACAATGACGACCCTTTTTTTATCGGTTTCCGGAATATTGGCTATATATTTTTTCATTTTATGCGTTTTTAAGGTAAAAAACAACCCACAAGCTTTATTCCCGTGAGTTGTTTATAGATCAAATTTCTTTTTAATTAAATTTTTGTGAAATTAACAATTTTGTTTAATAAGCAATTAGTTTCTTCATTTCTAATTATTTTATTCAATCTATATTTGCTCAATAGTTCGTGTGGTTTTGTTTCTGGCAAAGCAGCTAAGTGCTGATCATCTATCTGATCATCGCCCATTATATATTCTGCAAATAGTTGATAATGCGCATGTTATAAAACTTTAAGGAACTATTGTTGCCATAACAGTCGTTTGTTTTTAGTTCCCTGACAAATTTATTTGTTAAATTTCAGTTAAGCCTTAAACATATCTTAATTGCCTGAAATAATCCAAGACTTTATTTTAACTTTGCATAAAAAATATAATATGTTGTTTTTGAATAGGTTAATTGCGTTACGCTTATACTTGTTAGTGTTTGGGCTTGTAGTTTTTTCTTATGAAGGCGTTTTTTGCGGACAAGTTCAGAATACCGAAGGCATTGTTGTACTGAAGGTGCCTGGTTCGGTTTCTTCGGGCAAAAAGAAAGCCTTGAATGTTAATTTCAGGAAAGAACCCTATCTGATTTTTACGGCCCAGGCCGATGAGGTACAAGTTTTATGGCAGCTCAAGACCACCGAAAACTGCAAGGTCCAATGGGGCACCGACCTTACTTATTCGTTGGGAAACGATATTACTACCGAGTATGGAAACTTTCACCAGCACAAATATACTTTTATAGGGCTAGAGGCCGAAACGGTATATTATTATAGGGTAATTGCCTCCCCCGATACTGTTAGCGGGAAATTCGTCTCGGCTCCGGCCGCAACAAAAACACAGCTGACATTTTTTGCTTATGGCGATACCAGGACTCACCCAAGCCATCACGATGATGTTGCGGCACAAATACTTGCAGAAATAGAAAACGATGCCGAAGCACTGACTTTCATTGTCTCCTCGGGTGATTTTGTTTCCGACGGTAATAAGGAATCGGACTGGGACAGTCAGTTTTTTGACGAACAATATTCTAATATAAGGAAGATGATGCAGAAACTGCCATATCTGGGCTCCATGGGAAACCACGAAGGAAACGGGCTCTTGTTCGCAAAATATTTTCCTTATCCGTTTTATTCGGGCTCCGATTATTATTGGTCGTTCGATTATGGCCCTGCACATTTTGCAGTAGTTGATCAGTTTACGGATTATACTCCCGGCTCGGATCAATATTCGTGGTTGGAAAACGATTTGGCGGGCACCCAAAAGCAATGGAAGTTTATTTTGCTCCACAAACCGGGCTGGTCGGCAGGAGGTGGGCATTCCAACAATTCCGACGTTCAGGATTATATACAGCCCCTTTGTGTGCAATATGGCGTTCAAATGGTGATAGGCGGGCATAACCACTATTATTCCTGCGCAGTGGTTGACGATGTCGTTCATGTTACTGCAGGTGGCGGCGGTGCGCCTCTTTATAATCCTGATGCATCAAGCCCCAATATAATAAAGGTGTCGAAAACCTATAATTTTTGCAAGATCACCCTCGATGAGAACGATCTGCAGCTTTTAGCCATTTCCGACAACGGAGATGTTATCCATCAATTTAGTTATAACGATCTTGTTTCGTCAGTTGACGGCAAAACGCTTGATGGCATCGAGGGGCTGCTTGTTTTTCCTAACCCCTTTAAGGATACTGCATCACTGGAATTTGAGCTTAAGAACAGTGGTATTTATAAAATCTCGGTTTACGACGCTTCAGGGAAATTTATCAAACTTATTCGCGATGCCAGGATGGAGGCGGGAAAGCATAAAATAACCTGGGACGGAAC
>JAADIS010000056.1 GCA_013151215.1 Chlorobiota bacterium
CTGTCCCTAATTTTTTGCTGTCCGCTAATTTTCGCTAATTTGGCGGATTTCACTAAGTAATTGGCGTTAATTCGCTTAATTTGTGCGAATTCGCGGACGACTTCTAAAAATACCCTTCCCTTTTCTTCTGCTCCATGCTCGCCTCCTGGTCGAAATCGATCACCCTGGTCGTTCTTTCCGATACGGTAACCGTCATCATCTCCTCTACTATTTCTTCGATAGTTGCTGCTTTGGAGTCAACGGCGCCTGTCAAGGGGTAGCAGCCGAGCGTCCTGAACCTCACCATTTCCATTTTGGCCGTGTCCGCAAGTTCCTTGGGCATGCGCTCGTCGTCGACGAGTATTTTGGCTCCGTTGAACTCTACTATTGGCCGTTCTTTGGCATAATAAAGAGGTACTATTGGAATGTTCTCTAAACGGATATACTGCCAGATGTCGAGCTCGGTCCAGTTTGAGATCGGGAATACCCTGATTGATTCGCCCTTATGGACCTTGGCATTATAGATATCCCAGAGTTCCGGGCGCTGGTTCTTGGGGTCCCACTGGTGGTACTTGTCCCTGAAGGAATAGATCCTCTCTTTTGCCCGGCTTTTTTCCTCATCCCTCCTTGCTCCGCCAAAGGCAGCGTCGAACTTGTACTTGTCGAGGCCTTCCAGCAGCGCCTGGGTCTTCATGATATCGGTATGTACCTTGGACCCATGCGTGAACGGGCCTACACCCTCCTCAAAGCCTTTTTTGTTGTAGTGAACTATCAGGTTCCAACCTTTTTCCTTGGCGTAATAGTCCCTGAACTCCGTCATTTCCCTGAACTTCCACTTGCTGTCGATATGCATCAGCGGAAAGGGGACCTTGCCCGGGGCAAAGGCCTTCTCGGCCAGGCGTACCATTACCGAGGAGTCCTTGCCTATGCTGTAAAGCATCACGGGGTTCTCGAATTCGGCCGCTACCTCACGTATGATGTGAATTGACTCGGCTTCGAGCTCGCGGAGATTGTTGAGATTGTATCGGTTCATATTTTTGTCGATGGTTGTTAATTGCTGGTAATTTGCCTGCGGCGGAATTTGTGCTTCGCACGTAATTAATTGTAATTTGTTGTAATTTGTGCTTCGCACGTAATTTGGCTAAAGCCGTAATTTATTGTGGTTTTAATGTTTTTATGTAATTGTTTAGTTTAATGCCTATAGATTCAATATCTTTTGTTCGGTCGAGAAACGTTTCTTCTTTCAATAGTTTTCGTCTGTAAGCTTTCGTTAGCCATGTTTTTGTTTCAAACAATGAACCTCTTGAATAGTAACTGAAGTTTTTTCTCTCTTTATAATGATATCTACCCATTCCTTCGCTTAAATTTGCTGCAATTGAATCAGCTGAACGAAAAAGTTGTTTGCCTATCGTATCCTTATCAAAATAATTCCAACCCATTACCAATGGATAAATTTTTTCTCCCAAGTCCACTGATAAATGATATACTTTAAAGTCTTCCAGTTTCATTTTATACTATTAATTTGCAACAATTGCACCATGCAAAAGTAGTAGTAATTTGCCTTCGGCGCAATTTACTTGGTGTAATTTATCGTATGTTCTTTTATCAATCATTATTTTGCCTTCGGCGTAATTTGTGCTTCGCACGTAAATTGGCTAAAGCCGTGATTTGTTCGCCTGAGGGCTCACGTAATTTGCCCTTCGGGCGTGATTTGGGCTTGCACCCGTAATTAATTGTGATTTGTGCTTCGCACGCGATTTGGCTGAAGCCGTGATTTGTTCGCCTGAGGGCTCACGTAATTTGCCCTTCGGGCGTAACTGAAAGTAATTTATCGTGTTTTTTTATCAATCGTTATCAACCATCAATCACATCCGACGAAGGAGGATAAATTACGCGACCAACGGGAGCAAATTACAACAAATCACATCAAACGTTTGCTTAAGGCAACATGCTAGAAACAACTTACCAAAATACAATACCTCTTTAAGCGGCAGCTATTGGATTTTTTATACTTTTGCCACTGTTTTAAAATTAACAATAAACATAGGATTATGATAAGACATTTATCGCAACTAGTTGATTTAGCGAAAGATAAAAGAAGAAGAAAAGTTGCAGTAGCTGCTGCTGGCGACCACCATGTATTGGAGGCGATTAAAAATGCACGTGAGGAGGGTATTATTGAGCCTGTTTTGATAGGCGACACGGAAAAGATAAAAAATATCTCCCGGGAAATAAAATTCGATTTGGATGGAGTTGAGATCATCGAGGAAAAGGATAATTTCAGGGCTTCGCTGGCAGCCACAAAGCTTATAGGGGAAGGTGGGGCAGAAATATTGATGAAAGGCCTCGTAAGCTCTGGTATCCTATTGAAGGCCGTCCTCGACAAAGAATACGGGCTGCGCAAAGGAACTATCTTAAGCCATGTCGCATTATTCGAATCTCCCTATTATCACAAACTGCTGGGTGTTACCGATGCGGCAATGAACGTCAGTCCTGACCTGAACGAGAAAATAGCGATTATCAAAAACTCGGTCGAGGTTTTTCATGGACTGGGAAATATGAACCCCAAGGTTGCTATCGTCGGATCCGTGGAAACAGTAAACCCGAAAATGGAAGCCACTATGCATGCCGCCACCATCTCTATGATGAATTACCGCAAACAAATTACAGGATGCATAATTGATGGCCCCTTGGCAATCGACGGGGCAGTATCTAAGCGTGCGTCGGAGTTGAAAAATATTACTTCGGACGTGGCCGGTGATGTTGACATTATTTTAACACCGGATATCAATGGCGGCAATATTCTTTACAAATCACTGGCCTTTCTCGGTGGCGGAACATCTGCTGCATTGATAATGGGGGCAAAAGCACCTATCGTATTAACTTCGAGGGGGGATACCGAAAGGTCGAAATTCCTTTCGATAGCACTGGCGGCAGCCATAAGTTGATAAATTTCTTTCAAGATTCTCATAATGGATTATATTGAAGCAGCATGGAATATCAAAGCCTGCTGCTTCACCTTCCTTAAAAAAAGATCATGAAATTTCTTTAGTTTTGTTTATTATTCACTCACAAACAATTATCAGATGGATACAACTTATATACTGGCAATAAATCCCGGTTCAACATCGACCAAGATTGCCGTATATAATGGAACAAGCCCTAAATTCATCCAAACCCTTCGTCATAGTACTGAGGAATTGGAAGATTTTGCTGTTGTTACCGACCAGTTCGCCTTCAGGAAGAATATTATACTTGAGCAACTGGAAAATGAGGAAATAAACATCAATTCCATTAAAATCGTTATGGGGCGTGGCGGACTCCTGAAACCTGTCGAGTCGGGCGTCATCGAGGTAAATCAAGCCATGCTCAACGATTTGTCTTCTTGCAAATATGGTGAACATGCGAGTAACCTTGGCGGTATGATTGCCCATGATATCGCCGCCGGAATTGAAGGGGCAAGGGCATTCATCGCAAATCCGGTTGTGGTTGACGAACTTTGTGATAAGGCGCGCTTCTCAGGTCACCCGCTATTTCCAAGAAAATCGATATTCCATGCCCTTAACCAAAAAGCCGTCGCTCGCCAGCATTCCAAATCCATATTGCGGAAATACGAAGATCTAAACCTTATAGTAGTTCACCTTGGAGGGGGAATAACCGTCGGGGCACACAAAAAAGGACGTGTTATCGATGTTAACCAAGGCCTTGACGGTGATGGTCCCTTCTCACCTGAACGTTCGGGAACGCTTCCGGTGGGCGATCTAGTAAGAATGTGCTTCAGCGGAAAATATTCCCAAAAGGAAATAATGAAAATGATAAAGGGCGAAGGTGGAATAGTTGCTTATTTGAAGACGAACAGTGCTCAAAAAGTTTCTCAAATGGCTGCTGAAGGAGACGAAAAAGCCAAACTGGTTTATGATGCCATGGCCTATCAGGTAGCCAAGGAAGTAGGTGCTATGGGTTCGGTTCTTTCACATGAGATCGACGGAATTTTAATTAGTGGTGGGATAGCATACGACAAATATTTTACCAACCAGATTATTTCGTATGTGCATCGTATGGCTCCTGTTCATATCTATCCTGGCGAAGACGAAATGCAAGCCCTCGCTATGAACGGATTGAGGGTTCTAAGGGGGGAAGTTGAAGTACGTCAATATGAATAGAATAACTTAAACTCGACTGCCGAAGCCCTGGCGAAGGCGGACTGTAACCCCCGGAACACTACCTGTCATTCCGACCGCAGGGAGGAATCCCCAAAGACACAACCCCCTTTCCCCCAAGAGATTCCTCACCCTCATTTATATTGTTCAACACCAATACGCTCGTGTTAGGGTTCGGAATGACACCCATTGTTCATTTTTTGTATCCAGCAATCATTCTCTTGAATTGCCCAAATCAATAATAAAACCTAGTAATACACTGAAAACCAATTATAATACTTCTTGGACAAAAAAATTTGCAGAACAGCAATGGGGCAGGTAATGCGGTTTCATTCCGTATATCTATTAGTTCTCCCCGGCAAACCATTCTGCATAGGAAGTAACAGTCTCACGCAACATAACATACTTTAAATCTATGCCTTCCGGAAGTTTACCCTTTATCCTTCCGGCAAAATCGGAAATCATCAGTTCACTGGTCGGCTGATAATCCAAAAGAATGATCCTTTCATAATTTTCCTTCAACTTTTCTATGAAGTCATCCGGATAATCATTGCGCAGGACCAATGAATGATCGAACTTGTCCACTATGGTTTCCCTGACAATTTTCTTTAAGTCGCCAAAATCCATGACCATCCCGTATTTTGGATTGCTTGAATCTGCTATCGGGATGCCACCTACGCTTACCAAAAGTTCGTATGAATGACCATGTATGTTTTTACACAATCCATCATAACCTGGTAGGGCATGGGCCATCTCAAACTTAAACTCCTTGGTGATCCTTATGTATGTATTAGTTTCCATTTCGATAATTATTGCTTACGACTTATTGTTTTATAAGTTTATAGGTCTTAAACCCATCGGCATCAGCACTTTGTAAAAACAGCAAATAAATCCCGCTGTTCAGCGATGTCAAATTGACGGAGCTGTTTTGGGAATCGAGTTTGCCACTGGCAATGGTTTTCCCGTCAAAAGACAATATGCTGTATGACAATGTTTTGCTTGCAGAAAAATCAATATTGACCACCGATTCGAAAGGGTTGGGATAAACCGAAATATTATCGAAAAGGTTTTCTTCCCTTGAATTTGGGTCGCCCCATATTAAATCCACATACTCAGGATGGTCGATAAAAGGATTGCGGTTTTCCTGATACGAGTATATTACCTCGTTCCTGTTTTTTTCAAAATCGTCGGGTGGGTCGGTCATATTCCAGTCGAGCAGTTTTTGAAGTTTGCCCATTTCAGGTTCAGGTGAGGTATTGACATAATCAACAACCTCAAGGTCAGGCTCTCCATTGCTTCCTTCATATCTTACTGCCATATAAAAAATCATTCTTGCAACATCGCCCTTTACTTCATCGCGTGGCTCAAAGGAATCGCCGTCTTTTTTGCATCCCGGGGCTTCCTCAAGGGGAGTTCCGCCTTCGTCGAAATCAAGATTCCCCCTTTCACTGTTTACCGAAGCATCGGTAGGCCTTATATGGTGGGCATCGGTACCGCAGGGCGGATTGTTGCCGAAACCCCCATGTGATTTGGCCCAAACATGCTCGCGGTTCCAGTCGTTTGCGCCTCCGCCAAAAGTGCTCTTTGCCTGCGAACGTCCCGTATAAAGTAGAATAACATTATTCGCGTTGTCGGGATCCTCATCAGTGTTCTTTAGTATAAAATCCCTTAAATCATTATAAGAATATTCAACATGATTATCGATAATATCATGCAGTGCGGCTTTTAATTCATCGCCTCCGAGACCCTCTGCATCATCATAATAACCATCAGGTATCTGGCTAAACGCCAGCGCATTAAAAACCAATAAAAATATTAATAATATACTTCTCATAATTTATCGCTAAAAAAACCAAAATAAAACGAAATGGCAATTAGGAAAATGCCACCAATTAAATATATAAACGATGCAAACGCAAGGCTCGATTTACTTAATTTCAGCCAAGTACCCAAAGCGGAAAAACTTAATGTCGCTATGGCTAAAAAGCCGAAATATATAAAATGATCTATTATAAACAGACTGAGTAAAATACCAACTAAAAGCGAGTTGATGCTTTGTGCTGTGGATGCCAGCAATATACTTTTGCTGTCGTCGAGATTGAAAGTCCTTTCGCCTTTTCGTATGGCAAAGGTTTCGATTGAAATGCGCAGGCCAATTAAAAGGAAACCGATAAAAAGGATAATGTTTCCATAGTCGCCTGCCAGATAAAGAAATTTATCGCCAAGGAAAAGACCAAGCCAAAGCATAAAAATTTGCATAGCCACAAGAATAAAAACTACTTGCAACGACTGCGCCGGACTCGACTTTAAGTCGCTGCCAAGGGAAACCGGAAACGACTGAAAACCATGGAATAAAAGACTTATAACTATTAATGTTAACGTCATTTTGATAAATCAATTCGGGAGGCAAAAGTAACCATATTTATTTAAAAACATGATTAATCGGCTCGCATGGACTCCAGGTATTGATAAGCATCAGAATTTGCGCATCCCTATGGGGAAAACCATTAAAAACGGTTTATTCAAAAGTAATTATGATGGCTTTTCATTTATCCGTGCTTAACCTTAGTGTAACAGAAGTGTCACAAAGAACCACAAAGAAGGCACAGGGATTCACGGAGGTATTCAATCAATAAACCCCTAAATTACTTCTTCCTTTTCACATACCTCTTTTTTGGCATGTTTTTAGGATCTTCCGATATTTTTATACATTCTTCAAGCGTGAGATCCGCCGGCACTACATCCTTCGGTATCTTGAAGTTTACCTTGTTAATAGTGAGA
The DNA here is from genome assembly GCA_013151215.1 of Chlorobiota bacterium. GTDB lineage: Bacteria > Bacteroidota > Bacteroidia > Bacteroidales > F082 > BM524. The sequence goes on from JAADIS010000056.1 coordinate 6,921, forward strand.
TAGGGGCCATAACGGCCGTTCAGCACCAGGACTTCGCCGTCCTTAAACGATTTTATAGTCTTGTTTTTCTCCACAAGCCGCTTGTCCTCTATAAGCTCGATACACCTTTCGAGTCCTATCGAGGCAGGGTCGTCATCTTTTTTAATGGAAACGAATTTACCATCATGTTTAACATAAGGGCCAAACCGACCAATGGCAACGCTGACTTCCTTGCCTTCGTATTCTCCTATGCTTCTTGGGAAATCGAACAGCTTCAGGGCTTCCTCGAGGGTAATAGTTTGCAGGCTTTGGCCTTTCCTCAGACCGGCAAATTTCGGTTTTTCTTCCGAATCGGTATCACCTATTTGTGCCAATGGACCGTAACGGCCAATTTTCACAAATACATTCTTGCCAGATTCCGGGTCGGTACCCAGCAGGCGCTCCCCGCTAAACTTTCCTGATTCCTCCCTCGTGGTTTCAATTTTCGAATGGAAAGGGCCGTAGAACTCCTTTATCATTTCGTTCCACTCCTTTTTGCCTTCCGAAATATCATCAAACTCTTTTTCTACACCTGCGGTAAAACTATATTCCAATACATCATCGAAGTTTTTAACAAGAAACTCAGTAACCAATATGCCTATATCCGTTGGGAACAATTTGGCTTTTTCCGAATTCATGTTTTCCGATAATGTTTCGCTTTTCACTTTGCCATCTTTTAATGTCAACAAAACTATCTCCTTTTTTATCGGGGGTCGGCTTTCCTTTACAACATATTCCCGCTTTTGTATGGTGGAAATAGTTGGCGCATAGGTCGATGGTCGCCCAATGCCCAATTCCTCCAGTTTTTTAACCAGGCTGGCCTCGGTAAAACGCGGCAGATGTTTCGTAAATCTTTCCCTGGCCCGCATTTCCAAAAGATTAAGGCTGTCGCCTTTATTTGTTGCCGGCAAAACACCTTCCTGCTCAGCATCTTCATCATCGGTGCTTTCGATATAAACTTTAAGGAAACCATCGAATTTTATTACTTCGCCGTTTGCAATAAAATTATCTTTGGCTTTCGTAGAAGCAATTGAAATTGTCGTCTTTTCCAATTTGGCTTCACTCATCTGGCTAGCAATGGCTCTTTTCCAGATTAGGGAATAAAGACGCTGTTCATCGGAAGCCCCATTAACGCTATCATTGCTGAAATACGTTGGACGAATGGCCTCGTGTGCCTCCTGCGCGCCTTTTGTCGTTGTGCTGAAATTCCTCGTTTTGGAATATTCCTCCCCAAAACTGTTGATAATTTCTTCTTTGGCCATTGCCAGCGCTGTCTTCGACAGGTTTACCGAGTCGGTACGCATATAGCTTATCTTGCCCGATTCGTAAAGGCGCTGCGCCACCCTCATGGTATTGGCAACCGAAAAGCCGAGTTTTCTCGATGCTTCCTGCTGAAGCGTGGAGGTTGTAAACGGTGGTGCCGGTGATTTTTTCCCGGGCTTGGTCTCTACATGGGCAACCGAGAATGTAGCATCTGCTTGATTTTCAAGAAACTTGCTTGCTTCTTCCCTGTTTTTAAACCTTACCGGATAATCGGCGAAGAAAACCTTGCCGTTTCCCTCAACGGTAAACTCGCCCCTTAACCTGAAATTGGAAGTGCTCTTGAAATTCTCTATGTCCTTTTCTCTTTCAACAATAAGCCTTACCGCCACCGATTGTACCCGGCCTGCCGAAAGGCCCGGTTTTACCTTGCGCCATAATAGTGGCGAGAGCTCGTAACCTACCAAACGGTCGAGAACGCGGCGTGCCTGCTGGGCGTCAACAAGGTGCTTGTCGATTGAGCGCGGGTTTTTTATGGCATTTTTAATAGCCCCTTTGGTGATTTCATGGAAAACAATTCGTTTGGAGCTTTCTTCTTTCAGTCCCAGCGCATTGAACAAATGCCACGATATGGCTTCCCCCTCGCGGTCTTCATCAGAAGCCAACCATACTGTTTCAGCCGCTTTTGCAAGTTTTTTCAACTCGCTTACAATCTTTTTCTTATCAGGACTGATTTCGTATTTAGGCTCAAAGTCGTTTTCGATGTCAACGCTTATTTTTGTCTTGTTAAGATCCATCACATGGCCGAAACTGGATTTAACAGTATAATCCTTTCCTAAAAATCCCTCTATGGTCTTGGCCTTTGCAGGTGACTCAACAATTACCAGGTTCTTTGTCATAATTATTTATTAAGTGCGTAATAGTTGTTTATGAAAAAACGCTGCAAAAGTAACACAATATTGGAAAATGGAAAATTTTGTGCAAGCATGGAAAATTAATATGCTTAAGACCGGTATTTTGAAATGTGGCATCCTCACTTCATCATTCAGCGTTCGACGTTCCTCATTCCTTGCCCTCTTTCCTTCATTGCCGAGCTATCATCACTTCCACCCCTTAAACTTTTAAATGCCGAGGCCTCGGCACTTGCAGCCTTTGAACCTTTTAACTTTTGAATCTTTCAACCCTTTAACCTTTAAACTTCTCTCCCCTTAAATACCAAGCTATCATCACTTTCATCCCGACCCCTCGGGATTCGGCGTTCGATATTCGAAATTCCTTTATTTGAACCCCCAACTCCGAACTCCGAACTCCGAACTCCGAACTCCGAAGTGTTTTTTGTGTTCCAAATAAAACTTCATTGCCGAGGTATCAGCACTTCCAGCTTCTCAGCCCCCAAACTCAATCAACTCCCTTCTTTGTCCTTCAATTTCCATGATCAGTTTCTGCTGCACCCTAGTCCTTATTAAATTGTGGTTCTCCTTTTTTGTCTTAAAATAAATATCGCCATT
>JAADIS010000144.1 GCA_013151215.1 Chlorobiota bacterium
TTGGTCTCGTAAAGTTTTATCCCTTTTGTTGAAATGTTTTCGGCAAACTCCCCGTAGATAAACTCACGCTTCGATTCCTTTCCGAACTTCTCGATACTTTCGCTGCCAAGAAGGCTTACCATCCTGTTCCACGGTCCGGAATGAGCATCCCGTTCCACACCGGTTTCCGTTAAGTTGATGTTTTCAACCGGTTTCTTGATAGTACCTTTTTTCTCGGAAATATTTACTGATAATACTTTAATAATAGTTTCCATGGTCATATATCGGTTTTAGTTTTTTCCAATAGTTTTATTTCTCCCAACTCCATATTCTTGTCAACGGCCTTGCACATATCGTAAACCGTTAAAAGAGCGACCGAGACTGCCGTCAGGGCCTCCATTTCAACTCCGGTTTTCCCGGTGCATCTCACCAGTGAATTAGCAACAACACCATTTCCCACAAGTTTGCACTCAACTTTAACTTTATTAAGCATTAAAGTATGGCAAAGGGGAATTAAGGCAGGACATTGCTTGGCTGCTTGTATTCCTGCAATTTCTGCTACCGTAAGCACATCACCCTTTTTTATTTTATTCTCTTCGATTAGTTTTAAGGTTTGAGGCTGCAGTTTGATGAAACCCCTGGCAATTGCCTGACGCAGTTGATCGGGCTTTCCACCCACATCAACCATTTCGGCTTTCCCCTTTTCGTTTATATGGCTTAATTTCCCCATTGTTCAACCTCCTATATTATAAAACTGGTTAACATTGTTTTTCTCACCGCTCTCAGGCTTCATGCCAACGGCCATCTGTATCGCATTTGCAGCTCCCAGCTCCCTGATGTTAAATCCATCGTCGCCGAACAGGCAAGGTTTGATATCACCTGTAGCCGTAAGCCTCAGGCGGTTGCATATCCTGCAATTACCGCCTTCGCCGCCCTCGACCTGTGAGAAGCTCCCGTCCTCAAGCGACATCTGCCTGATAAATCGGAGCTTATAGTTATTGTCGTCGCAGAAAGCCCTTAGTTCCAACTTGGTAGTTTCAGTGGTTTCCGGAGTGAGGACGCAATTTATCTTTATGGGTAGCAGCCCGGCTTCGCATGCCGCCTCAAGTCCCTTGAGCACATTGTTTATGTTGCCCCCCCTGCTTAAATGCGCATAGCGCGCGGCATCCAGGGTATCGAGGCTTACGTTCACCCTGTTCAGCCCTGCCTTGGCAAGATCTGCCGCATATTCTTCGAGAACCTGCCCGTTGGTGGTCATTCCGAGATCCTTTACGCCTTTAACGTCCGATATCATCTTTACCAGATTTACGATTCCTTTTCTTACCAGCGGCTCCCCACCTGTCAGCCTTACTTTGCCGATTCCCAGTGCAACGGCTTCTTTCACAACTTCGGTTATTTCCTCAAAGCTCAGTATCTGACTGTGCTTTATCCAATCGATTCCATCGGCGGGCATACAATAGCGGCATCTAAGGTTGCAGCGGTCGGTAACCGATATGCGCAAATAGTTTATCCTTCTGTTATAACGGTCTAACATCTACAAGATCTCCTTTTTTTAAGATTTTTACCCCTATTGGGAAACAGGCCATGGCATTTGCCGACTGATACGAATTTAAATGCGCAGAGCCGTGATATTCAATTGATTGCACTTCCATATTATCGTTTATTATGACAGGGAAGAACAATTGCCTTTCGGCTTTTTTGCGTGTTTTTTCTTCGCTCAGCGGAAGTTTTATTATCCTGTCCTGTTCTTTATTGCCGGACAACCTAGCGATAAGCGGTTTAAGCAAAAGCTGAAACTGGACAAAGGAAGAAACGGGATTCCCCGATAAACCGAAGAGGTATTTATTGCCAATAGTGGCAAAAAGCACCGGCTTGCCGGGCTGGATGCCAAGCCTTGTGAAATGGGTTACTGCCTTCAAGCCGTCGAATATCCTTGATGTGAAGTCGAGATCACCCACGGATGCCCCTCCTGTTAAAACAACGATATCCGACTTGGCCAGGGCGCTTTCAACCATATTGAATATCCTTTGCTCATTGTCGTCAACCTGGGTGGCCTCTATGACCTCAGTCCCCGATTCCACAGCCAGGACTTGCAATTGAGACGAATTGGAATTCCTAATTTGCGACGGTCCGGGAAAGTTTTCGGGCGACACCAGTTCGCTACCAGTTGAAATTATCGAGACAAGCGGTTTTTTATAAACCAAAGGCTTGACTGCGCCTACCGAGGCCAACAGTCCTGCATGAACCGAATTGAGCCGCCTGCCCTTGCTTAGTATCAAATCCCCTTTTTTAACATCCTCACCTTCGAAAAGTATATTTTTTTTGCTTGCCGTTTGAACAACTTTAATGAAATCGCCATGGCGCAGCACATCTTCAACTTTAACGACCATATCGGCGCCCTTGGGTATCATGGCACCTGTCATTATTTTGGAGCAACAACCATCAACAACTTCAAGTTCAGGCATTTTCCCGGCAGGGATAAACTCAACAACCCTTAAGTCATCATCAATTTCAGCTCTTTTAATGGCGTAACCGTCCATGGCCGATTTATCGAAGGAAGGGAAGTTCATATCGCTGAAAATATCCTCGGCCAGTATCCTGCCCGAAATTTCAGGCAAGGCAATCCGTTCGCTCGCCATGATCCTTGAAACGGAATTTGATATTACCTCCAATGCATCGTTTAAATTTATCATCTTTTATTTGTTTAATTTCCAGTTAGTTCCATTGTGCTCAATTTCAAAGGCAATATTACTTTCATCAAAATCCCCGGTATTTATGATATGATCCGTACGCTCAAGGTTAAGTTTATACGACTCTTTATTGCCGTTAATTTCATCACCTTCCACGAGTAAATGCATACCTGCTTTATACACTTTGGCCATTGAGCCAGATTCGCACACGATAAGCGCATCGCATGGAATCTTGTTCGATATGCTCTCAAACGCCGCTTCTATATTTGCATCCTCGCATTGGATGAAGTAAACTTCCCGGGCGCCGGCCGCCAACATTTTTGCGCTGTCCTTTCCGGAATCGGGGTCAAGCTCCCTATAAACCTTATAACCCTCACCATCTGTGATTAATTTTTGCAGATGGTTCATTTTATGAAAGTGGGGGCTCAGCTTGAGTCCGTAAACCATACTGTTTTCCGAAAGATGCCTGATAATGTTGCAGGCAAGCGTTGTTTTCCCTACGTTCCGTCCCGAACCCGAAAGCAATACCATATTTCTCAGTTCCTTTCTCATAGCTCAAGTCAAGAATAATTTAATGCTTGCCAGGAACAAAACGAAGGCCAGCAGGTATTTCAGTCGTTGAAACGACAGCTTGCTACTGCCGATATAGGCTCCCAGCAGACCTCCGCCGAAGGCAACAGCCACCCAATAAACAATGTTTGGGCTCAGGTTTATACCCGAGCTCAGGAGCCCCAACAGTCCTGAAGCCGAATTAAGAAATATGAATATCGATGAAACCGCTGCCGTTTCCTTTACGTTGGCCCATCCTAAAAGCAACAATACGGGACTAAGGATTATCCCGCCCCCGATACCGATTAGGCCGGAGAAGAAACCTAAAAAAGAACCGATGAATATAGCAACGGGATAGTTGAACTTTAGAAGTTCGTTTTCTTTTTCCCGTGGCGACATCATCATCCTGGCCACTGCCACAACTAAAAACGCACCTAAGATATATTTGAAAACATATTGGTCGATATTAATATGGGCGCCAATGAAAGCCATTGGTATCGAGCCTATTATAAAGGGGAGGAGTATCTTAAGCTTGAAATACCCGGATTTATAAAATGCATAAAACGAAACTGCCGACACGAAAAGGTTCAGGCTAAGCGCCGAGGCCCTCATATAGACCGTGGAAATACCGAACAGGGCCATGAGCGCCAAATAGCCGCTTGCCCCTCCATGCCCGACCGAGGAATACATAAGCGCAACTGCAAAGAGTGCAACCAAAAAGAAAACATCGATTTCCATTTTGCATCACATTAAAAAACCCCGTCCGATTAATGGAAACGAGGCATCAATGCGCAATGGCCTTAAATTCTTCCCCTTTCCAAGTCAATCCGTTGTTGAACGGATATCGGGAGGCCGGAAGGTTTCCCTACCAACCCATCGGTGTCGGCTTCATCTGCAATGCAATTAGAAGACGCACTCGGAGTTTTAATTTCCCGCAAAGTTAAATAAGAAAATTAATATAAAAGCAATTGTTGCTTATTTAGAGGCATTATTGACAGCGGTCAGGCGGGAGCTTATCCGAATTGCCATATTTTTTCAAGTATCTCAGGTTTTAACAGCTCTATTTTCCTACCCTTTGTCTTAATTATTTCCGCCTGCTCGAACTGTTTTAAAGTCTTGCTCAGCCCATCTTGCGAAACGCAACAATACGACTGAAGTTCTTTGCGGCTGAAGTCGAAATGGAATTTATCGGATTTATAGACGTTTTTCGACAGCTCAATCAAGCTCCCCGCTATCCTTCCCGGGTTTCTCTTGGACAATAGATCGGCAAGCCGGTCTTGAATCAGAAAGTTATACATTTGGATATCCTTGATGAACAACCTCCTAAAAGCAGTATTCTTATCCATCACCGCAGCAACAATGCTTACAGGTATGAAGCAACAGGTAGCATCGGTCAATGCCGTTACGGAATAATGATGTGTTTCGTTGAACAACAATCCATATCCGTTTATTAATTCAACGGGTGTAATAAACCTAACAATTATTTCTCCGTTGGGCCTGTCGTCGTGCAGCTTTGCAAGGCCCTTGGCGAAAGATACGCTATGTGTGGCGGTTGTGCCCTGCTTAAATATAGTTTCTCCTTTTTTAAAGTTCACGAGAACCTTGGATTTTTCGATCCTGTCGAGTTCCTCCTTGGTCAGAAAGGAAAAAGACTTGGATCTGCCAAGACAAAACCCGCAATTGTCGAGTTTGAGATCGCTTAATATCGTACATGCATTTTGTTGAAACATGCGGTAAAAGTAAAAAATAATTATTTATGCATCGAGTTTAATATTGCCCTGCAAAAATAATCATGATTTTGTATTGATTTATATCAACCATCAGTAACCAACCGTCAATTATTTTCATGCCAAAGCATGTATAAGACGAGGGATTTAATGACATCATATTTGCTGTCCCAGAGGTTTGCATTGTTAATTTTACCGACACAAAAAAATGAATCTTTAATAGTTTTTAATTAATTAAATATATAAACATCATGAAACTTCGCAGAAGAGATTTTCTAAAGACAAGTGCCGTTGTAGGCGCAGGTGCGATGGCATTGAGTCCTGCTGTAGGAGCCTTTGCCAAAAAAACAGGGAAGAAAGGTAAAAACAGGTCCGGCGAATGGCATGCGACTACATGTCAAGGCTGTACTACCTGGTGTCCTGTAGAGGTATTTGTTCAAGACGGCAGAGCAGTAAAAGTCAGGGGCAATCAGAATTCGGCCATCAACCCGGGGACAACATGCCCGCGCGGCCATATGATACCAAAGCAGATGTACGATCCCGACAGGATCAAAACGCCGATGAAAAGGACAAACCCCGCAAAAGGGCGCGGCGTTGACCCGCAATTCGTGCCAATTTCATGGGATGAGGCCTTGGGAACAATTGCCGACAAGATGATGGAGCTCAGGGCAGCCAACGAAACCCATAAATTCGTGCTTTTGAGAGGTCGTTACAGTTACAGCCGCGACATTATATATAGCGCATTGACAAAAGTCTTCGGTTCGCCTAACGGGATATCGCATAGTTCAATATGTGCCGAAGCCGAGAAATCAGGCGCGTTCTTCACCCAGGGCTTCTGGGGCTACCGCGACTACGACTTGAAAAACTGCAAATATGTTGTCTTCTGGGGCGTTGACCCCTTCAGGTCGAACAGGCAGGTCCCGAGGGCAATGGACGAACTAAAAGTATTGCAGGAAAACGGAAAGATTGCAACAATAGACCCGATGTTGACAGGTGCGGCAGCCAAATCGGATGTTTGGCTTGCACCAAAACCCGGCACCGACGGTGCTTTAGCCAGTGCTATGGCACACCATATACTTGTTAACGGATTATGGGACAGGACATTTGTCGGCGATTTCATTAACGGGGGAAGTTTCGAGGCCAATACCCCTATCGACGAGGCAAGCTTTGCCGAAACGGAGACCTTCGGCCTGGCAAAATGGTGGAACATCGAATTATTGGACAAAACACCTGAGTGGGCATCTGCCATAACCGGCATAGATGCTGAAAAGATAAAATACCTCTCGGAACAACTTGCATCGGCAGCACCTTATGTCTCAATATGGTACGGCCCCGGGGCTACAATGAACCCAAGGGGCACATATACGGCCATGTCAATATATGCCTTGAATGGCCTCTTAGGTTCCATAGATCATGAAGGAGGCCCTTTGCAGGATGTGTCATCATCGGTCAACGGTATTCCGTCCTATTCCGACTATCAGGACGAAATTGCCATCGAAGGCACAGGATATCCTAAAATAGACCAGAGGGGGACATATTTATTCCCTGCACTGAAGAAAGGGCATTCCGGAAAAGGCGTTGTTACGAATAACGTAGCCAATGCCCTGAACGCAGCCGACCCTTATGACGTTAAAGCCATTATAGGATATTGGTGCAATTTCCCATACTCCGGAACCGAAAACCAAAGATGGGTGGATGCGCTTTCAAACCTGCCTTTCTTTGCCCACATAACAACAAATGCTTCAGAGATGACCCAGTTTGCCGATATAGTGCTCCCGGCAGCATTCAGCGCAACTGAGAAACTCAGCTATTTAAAAGTACACGGCAACCTTCATACGGAAATCTCAATTCAGCAACCTCTTGCAGAAAGGGTATTCGACGTAAGGGCCGACGAGAACGAGATCACATATAAACTTTCAATAGCATTGAGGGAAAGAGGCTTTGCCAACCTCAACGACTACTTCAACAATGAGTTCAAGGATCCCGAAACAGGAGCCACTCCAACAAATGAGTATGAATTTGCGGAGTATGCCACCAAGCTTTTCACCAAGCCATCTTACGACACATTGAGCGGTGGATGGAACGAATACCTGGAAAAAGGCGTTGTTACAACAGGCCCTTACGAATTCAAGAGCCATTGGGGCGACTTCCATACAGAGACGAAAAAATTCGAGTTTTATTCGGAAACGCTGAAAAAAGCCCTGGGCGACCATGCCGACAAGTATGGTAAAACTATTGACGAACTGTTAACGGACACAAATTACATTGCACAAGGCGAGCTGGCGTTCGTGCCTCATTACGAGGAACAAAAGCGCTGGGGCTCGGAAGAGGAATACCCCTTTGCCTTTATTGATGTAAGATCGCGCTTCAACCGCGAAGGAAGAAGCCAGAACTTGCCCTGGTACAATATTTTCCGCCGCCTCGACCCGGGCGACATGAACTGGGAAGACAGGCTCAGGATGAACCCTGCCGATGCTGCTGCACTCGGCTTGGCCGATGGCGACGACGTGATTGTCTCAACCGTAAAAGGCTCACACAATTCCAAGCTGTTGCTATGGGAAGGAATTCAACCCGGCACAGTCGCGAAAACTTACGGGCCCGGTCATTGGGCTTATGGAAGATTTGCTTCCAAGGATTATGCCAATCACATTGCTAACGGACTCAACAACAATGAGGTTCTCATAGACGATTACGACCGTATATCGGGCAGTACTGCCAGAAACGGTGGCTTTGTAGGTGTAAAAATCGAGAAAGCGTAAGTTAATTTATTCATTTTGTTAATAATATAGAAAAATATATATCATGGCTAAATTAGGAATGGCAATAGACCTTAAGAAGTGCGCCGGATGTGGTGCCTGCGGTCTTGCCTGTAAAACAGAAAATAATACGGAATACGAAAGAGACGGCCGCAAGTATAACTGGGCTGACTTTCTAACGAAAACTACCGGAACCTGGGCTGGTGGCGACATAAAGTTTCAGGTGGTGCCTGTGCTTTGCAACCATTGTACGGATGCACCTTGTGTCGAGATATGCCCTGTTACCCCAAAAGCGATGTTCAAAACGGACGATGGCCTTACGATGCACAACGATGACAGGTGCATCGGATGCCAGCTCTGCCAAACAGCATGTCCTTATAGTGCCAAGGACGTAGATCAGGCCGGGGTGCAATACTCCGTAATAACGATGAACCCATTCGACGTGGACACTCAAAGCTTTTATGACGACGACACATCGATAATAGCCGGTGCTACATCCTCGCCATTGGAGGTAGCGACTGCCGTTGGCCACAGACCACCCGATGAGAACGTTTACGTACATGAGGACTACAATAATGTCCGTCCAAGCGGGGTAACCGAGAAATGCTATTTGTGCAACCACAGGACAAAAGAAGGACTTGAGCCATTTTGCGTTGTGTCATGTCCCACGGGAGCCCGCGTTTATGGCGACCTGGACGATCCTTCAAGTGAGATATCGCAACTGGTGGCACAAGGTTACAAACGCCTTAAAAACAATAGCGGCGAGTGGCTTGCCGACGGCCAGAACGGAACCAGCCCCAATGTTTATTACGTTGGCGACTACAACGCCTTGGGCATAAGGAAGCATAAGCCAAACGACGTTAAAAAAGCAATGTTGCTGTACCCTAACCCTGTTAGAAGCAAGGCGACAATCGAATTTGAGACCGAAAAAAGCGGTTTCGCGACGGTACAGGTTTATGACATCACAGGAAAAGAAGTTCTTCGCGTTGCAAATAAGCAACAGATCAATAGCGGAAAGCAGTCTTACAGCTTCAGCGTGAACAAGCTTCAGCCCGGAACCTATATCGTCAGGGTTGTTGCCGCAAAAGAAATATTCTCCACTAACATGATTGTTACCAAATAATTATTGATTTAGTTGATAATGTCTAATTATGTTGGGTCAGGATTTTAAATCCTGGCCCGACTTTTTTAAACCATGCGGAAATAGTTTTATTTTCGCCAACAAAAAATTTGCATGAACGATTTTATATCACTTGAATCCAAAAGAGCAGAGATGTTCAAGCTGCTGTCGGTATTCCTTTGCGAGCCTGAAGAAGAGGTATTGATCAACGGGGAGCTGTTCACGAGTTTCGAAAGGCTTTTTAATCAGCTTACAGCTTCGGAGGAAGCAATTGCCGACAAACTTGCCGCGGAATCGAAAAAACATACGATTACCGAATTAAAGGTTGAATATACACGACTGTTCATAGGGCCTTTCATAACCTTGGCCTCGCCATATAGCTCACTATATTTCGGCGAGAAAACCCTAATGGGGGACACTACCGTCCGGGTCAGGAAATTCTATGAGGAAGCCGGCCTTGAATTCGACAAATCGGTAAACGAAACACCTGATCATGCTGTTATCGAGACGGAGTTCCTGTACTATTTAATCCATAACGAAATAGAAGCCTTGCAAAACAAGGATAATAAACTGGCAAAGGAACTGAACGCAAAACAATCGGAATTCCTAAAAACGCATTATCTGCTTTGGATCCCGAAAATGTGCGGACTGGTTGTGGAAAACACTAAAATAGAGTATTTTAAGATACTTTTCAATTACTTCATATCTTACCTGGAAAAAGATTATGTCCCGGAATTAAAATTTGATACATACAATGAACTGCCTCGCAGCAAAGCTGATGAGGTATCAAAATAGAATTTGTTTTCAAAACGATGCAAGCATCGGAGTATTAAACTCATTTATCCCGATACGCTGCACTATCGGGATTCGTGATTCGTTCAAATACAATTTTCAATACACTTCGTTGTTGAAAATTGAGTTTCACGAATAAATAAGGTTTCTACACTCAAATTGTATTGATACTTGAAAAGAATGATGATTTTCGGTAATCTTCATTGCCATTTATTATGTTAAATCACTTTTTAACAACTTTTACAATACTGACAATATTATCCCCGGACGTAATTATTAATGTGTAACCAGCTTCGGGAAACGCCATAAGCGAAATAGTTTCCTCTTTTTCAAGTGTAGTTTTCCTGAAAACCTGTTTCCCGTCCATATTCCTCAAAATAATACTTCTTCTTTTTACAGTAGGGAAAACTATATTCAATTTATTGCTTGCCGGATTGGGATAAACAATAATAGCCTCCATGGCGCTCTCTGTAGTCCCTACGGGAATAAGGATATAATCGGTTTTTATTTCAGTATCGCTACCGCCTGATCCTGTGGAAGTTAAGGAAACCGTAAAATTGCCGGGTGTGAGATATTCATGGGATGGATTTTGAACGGTTGATGAATCACCATCGCCGAAATGCCAAAGCCAGCTATCGACATTTCCTGTTGTTAAATCGACAAAGCTTACTAAAAGCGGTGCTTCACCAAAAGTTGGCGAACCCATAAAATCAGCAATGGGCGCATCCTCAGTAACACTGATATAGTCGGTTTTGACAATAGTATCGCTTCCGCCGGGACCGCTTGTTATCAGGGAAACCGTATAAATACCGCTAGTATCATAAACGTATTCAGGAGATTGAAGCACTGAGCCTCCTCCATCGCCAAAATCCCATTCCCAACTATCGATCGTGCCAAGCGACAAATCCGTAAAGCTTACGTCAAGTGGGGAATTCCCGCTTGTAGGATCCCCGATAAAGTCCGCAACAGGCACTCCGGCAGTTGTATTGATGTAGTCAACCTTCACCATATCATCACTTCCGCCGGGGCCGCTGACAGTTAACGAAACAGTGAATGCACCTGCCGCGTTATAGGTGTGCGCAGGCGATTGAAGATTTGAATATTCACCATCGCCAAAATTCCACGACCAGGTATCTACACTATCTGCTGACAAATCGGTAAAGGTCACCTCCAAAGGTGTAAGACCCGATGTTGGATCTCCGACAAAATCAGAAGTAGGAGTACTGTAATCAACATTTATATAATCGGTTTTGATAAGCGTATCACTTCCTCCCGGACCGGTAACGATTAAACTAACCGTATAAAGACCTATGTTAACATATTCATTATCCGGATTTTGCAAAGTAGATGTATTTCCGTCGCCAAAATCCCATCCCCAGGAAGTAACAGTCCCGACCGATAAATCGGTAAATGAAACTGTTAAGGGATCCTCACCGCTTGTAGGCGTTCCCTCGAAGTCGGCTAACGGCACCTGCAACCAATGACATGATGAAGTATCAACACAATCATGCTCAGTAATCTCAACAGCAAAAAACCCCGATGTGTCCGAGACGAAATAATAGTTATCAGCACCGGGAACGGCTGTCATCGTAGCACAGTCCAGCCATCTGTATGAATTATATCCCGCTATGGCAAAAAGCGTATCATAAACCCTTGTAACGCTGGTATCGATTTCCACTTCGTCAACATGATACCAACTAAGCGTGTCGCAGTTTATCGCTTCGAGGAAATCGCCATCCGTTGTTTGCCAGTCACATCCAACGAACAAGCTATCATCAGGACACAGATAAAGAGTATCATAAACAAATACGGGTGTACTTTTCAAATAGATATGGTCGCCTGAGGAAGAACTAAAATTCCCTGCCCAAATATCCGGCATCCAGTCGCCATTCAAATCGGCAACAGCTATATCTTGGGCATAAACCGAGTTGTTGTTCTCAAAACATAAGCTAAACACTCCCGACCCGTCATTGGTCCAAACCTGAACACCATTCGAGCCATAGCTGCCAATCACCGCATCAAAGTCGCAATCATAATCAATATCGCTCAGCACAATGGATTTTGCAAAATTATTATTTTGGATTTGAAATCCACTTGAAAAATTGGCATTACCATCGTTTGTCCATACCTGGGAAGGTGTCTGCCAGTTGGAAACCACTATATCAACATCTCCGTCGTCGTCAACATCAGCAGCATCGGCACCGGTGGAAAAAGCAGAGCCCAGTGCTTGTCCGCTATCCGTAAAATTACCCGCGCCGTCGTTTAACCAAACTGTATTTGCGTTGCCATTTGTTCTTGAAACAAAGGCATCCAGATCATTATCCCCGTCCAAATCGGCAAGTACTGCCTGTGTGCAGGAGGAGCCGATCAAGGTTTGCCCCGAGTTTGTAAAAAACCCGCTACCGTCATTAAGCCATACCTGACTTCCCGAACCACTTGAGGCAGGAGCAAATATGTCCGGGTATGTATCCCCGTTTACATCACCTATCCCCAGCTCTTCCATTCCGATGGAGGAGGCAATGCCGCCCTGTGAGAAACTAAAGTTCCCCGAACCGTCATTTTTCCAAAATTCACATCCTACTCCCGAATAAAAGCCCGAAACTATTATATCCAGATCACCATCCATGTCAGCATCAACAAGATAGACTCCAAACCACGATTTAGAGCTCCCATAAGTTTGGTCATAGGTAAAGATTCCCGTGCTGTCGTTCAGATAAACCTCCATATCATCGTAAGCGTCAACAATCACGGCATCATTATCGCCATCGTTATCAATATCGCCCAAGGCAATACCAAATGTCTCGCTTTCAACCCCGGGGCCCGGGTTTTGACCGGTATCGGTATAGTTGCAACATGAACTTTGTCCAAACAAACTGCTTGTGATAAAGGTCGCAAGCAATAAACAAACTAATAAAAGCCTCTTCTCCATAGTATGAATTTTATATTAATGTTCACAAATTTAAAATATTTAATAAAACACAGTTATTTTGTTAATAAATAACATGGATATCTTATACTTTTGACCAGCACTATTCTTGCTTAGTATCAAGACAGCGTCGTAAAACAAGCTGCACAAAACCTATAAAGTTTCATTTTGATTCGCACTTGGAATGAATCAAGCGGAAAACTCGCTCGGCCTTTTAAATAAAACCCATTCAGGGACAGCATGCCGTAACGCTTTAATAATTAAAATGCTACAGGGTCTGCAGACCATATTAAATATGACCTTAAAAGAAAGGCATGCGTTTTCGCAAAGCGAATTAGCATAATTCCCTATTTTTACCCCATGAAAAGACTTTTTATTTTTTTGCTGACGGCTTTTTCGCTCTCGGCTTTTTCACAAAACACCGACTCGCTGGTTTTAAGGAAAATATTTGGTAATGCTATTACCAATTATGAAGCATATAATAACTTGGGCTATTTGTGCTCGAATACACCGGGCAGGTTAATGGGCAGCGAGAATTCAATTAAAGCCTTGAAATATTTAAAGACCTATCTTGAAGGACTCAATTGCGACACCGTTTATCTGCAGGAGTACAAGGCCGACGCATGGAAGCACAACAGCTCCCGGGCAAAGTTGGTGAGTACAGGCGAAAATTACGGGCTGAGCATAACTGCTTTAGGTCCATCGGGTTCCACCCCTGAGGGCGGCATTACCGCAGAAGTTATAGAAGTGAATGGCATTCAGGAACTTAAACAGATGAAGAGAGAGGATGTAGAGGGTAAGATAGTTTTTTTCAACCGACCCGTAAACCCTACTTTCATCAATACATTCCCCATGTACGGCGATGCCGTTGACCAAAGGGCAAGAGGGCCTCAGGCTGCTGCGGAAATGGGGGCAGTGGCAGCACTGGTAAGGTCGGTTACCACATTGAATGACGACAATCCGCATACAGGGAACACACATCTGAGCGGAAGGAGATTACCCGCCGCCGGAATCGGGATCGTTTCTGCCGACAGGCTGAGCAATTCGCTTAAGAAAGACAAAAACCTTAAAGTTGAACTGAATATAGATACCGAGGAATTAAATGATATCACCACCTACAACCTTATCGCGGAAATTAAGGGAACAGAGAAACCTGACGAAGTCATATTGTTGGGCGGGCATATCGATTCGTGGTTCAATGCCCCGGGAGCCCATGACGACGGTGCCGGGGTGGTCCAGACCGCCGATGTGATCAGGATTTTCAAACAGCTTAATCTAAAAAACAAAAGAACGATACGCTTTGTTGCCTTTATGGACGAAGAATATTCCCAAAGCGGGAGCAAGGTTTATGCCTCCTCGATCGACACCTTAAAGGAGAAGATTATCTTTGCGCTTGAATCGGACGCGGGAGGCTTTGCCCCGGAAGGCTTTACCATGAGGGCAAAAAAAGAACATTTTGAGCAAATAAGCGGTTTTCAGCCGCTATTGTCGCCTTACGGGATTACGTACATAAGAAAAGGCGGTGCCGGCGTTGACATTTATCCCCTGAAAAGATTTGGCATTCCCCTAGTTGAATTCCGTACCAGCTCCCAAAGGTATTTCGACCTGCACCATTCGGCCAACGACAGTTTCGACAAGGTCAACTTCAGGGAACTGCAATTGGGGACAACTTGTATAACGGGATTGGTTTATCTGGTTGACAAAAATGGTTTGTAATACGGCCGCGAGCAATATCTTTGGGGAGCAGTACCTGGAATTTCCAATTTACAAAAAAATGAACTCAAGTTTCGCATTTATAAATAAACTTTGACAACCTGCGACTTATTAAATAGGGTCTGCTGAAAAAGTCTGTAGTACATCATATACGAAGCCGCAAGGTGAAGATGTATAATAATACTGCGAGCCGCCGCAATGAAGTAGATGATGTACTACGGGCTAGCAGTACTACGGGCTAGCAAACAAGATTTTTAGGAAAAATGCAGGCTTTTTTAATAAATCCTTGGAAAAAGTTCGCGTCCCTAACTAACAAAAATCGTATAACAATATATACCTCACGTTGTTAGGCGTTTTTCAGCAGACCCTAACTAATCAGAGCACAATTTAGCAATAACATTTAACTAAAAAAGCACATTTTGATTGTTTTGAAGGATTATCAGTACTCGCCTATCAGTTAGAACTTAGTAATTTATCCCGAAAGCCCAAAGTGGTATTACATTACGGTAACCAAATTCAATATCATCTTTTACGACAAATGATCTACCGTCTTTTTCAATCTGTTTTTGTTGCTTGTTTTTCCCTCCAATTTCAAACGTATAATTATCAATGACAAAATCAGCTTTTTTTGATGATATTATATCATTTTTCACGCGCATTTGATTGAAGAAGAAGGTTTCTCGTATATTTCCTTTATTTGATTTGTCCCCGACCAGGTTAAAAATAATATTAGTATTATCCAAATATACCTTGTCAACTTTTCCTAATCCGCGAATGCCGCTTGTTTCATTGCGCAATTGTCCGATGAGTCCGGCTTTTTCCATATATAAAAAATAGTCGTCTAAGGAATTTCTGCTAACATTAATTATTTCCGCTATTTTCGAGAAATTCGGTTTAAACGGAACGCTTTCAGCTATAATGGAAAGCAATCGTTTCAATTTACGACTTGTTCCGACATTTAAATTTGCATATTGTGGAATATCTGTTTCTAATGTTTGAACGATGATTTGTCCTAAACGTATATTTATTTCATCTTCGAGCCCGAAAGGATAGTGTCCGCGATGCAAATAATCATTAAACAACGGAAGTGGATGCTTTATGTTTTCTAGTTTTACTTCGTTATTGATTATTTGTTTTAACGAATAGATATCTATTTGGTAGTGATGAAAAAAATTCAAATATTCCCGAAATGATAATCCTTGCAGCTTATAGATTATTGCACGACGGCTTAAATCGGCAGAACCTTTAAGTATATCAAGGACTGAGGAACCTGTAAATACAACTTTTAAGCCTGGGAATGAATCGTAAATATTTTTTAACTCACGAGACCAATCCGCATACTTATGTATTTCATCAATAAACAAACATTCTCCAGCATTTTTATAGAAGTCATCGGCTAAGTCAACAAGCCTGTTTTCACTAAAATAGATATCGTCAGCCGATACATATAAGGCTTTCTTGCTGTCTAGGTTTTCCTTGATATATTGAAGTATCATTGTTGTTTTACCAACACCACGAGCACCAATAATACCAATCATACGACTTCCCCACGAGACCTTTTTATACAGATAACGTTTAAAGTCTGTTGTCGTATTTTGCAAAAGTGTTTCATATTTCTGATAAAGCGTTCTCATAGCATTAATATGTTATTATATGCAAAGATATGTAAATGCACAACTAAATCAACAATTATAGTGATAAATGCACTATTTAATGTGCAGTAGCTTGTTTTTTTGTTCCGGGATTACAGGGAAAGATTGATAATTGTTTTAGCTTCCTTCTCCCGGCTTGCCCCCTTATGCTTGCTGCGTTTCAACATCAGTTGTAACAAATTCATAAGAATATCAATTTAACTCTTGGTACAGTTTTCATGGGGTATTATAATAAGACTACTCATTAGTTTAATTTGATAAAAAAATAAGATTTCCTTTAAGGAGTATCTTTAATCTTTTTTTTACAAAACACCGTTGCTAAATCGTTACTCTAATAAAGAGAACCCCTGTCAACTAAATAGTTAACAGGGGTCGGATGTACTCGAGGCGGGACTTGAACCCGCACGACCGCAATGGTCA
>JAADIS010000059.1 GCA_013151215.1 Chlorobiota bacterium
TTATGTTTATAAGATTGTCTTCTCGGCATACCCCGATGTAAACGATACACAGGTAAAAACAGGAAAGGTGGTATTGGTGAGGTGAGGGGATCCGCAAGACAATGAAGCACGGGTTTTTTTTAAGGTTATTATGAATTAAGACCCAAGAAAACTCGACCAGAAATTCAGTCGATAATTTCAATATACTAAATTTTTGAAAGTTTTTTTATTAATGATGTTTACTTTCAAATAACAAACCGAATATTTCAAGATTATACGCCATAAAAAAAGGCCTATCCGAAAATAGGCCTTAGGTCGGAGTGGTCCGACTCGAACGGACGACCACTTGCACCCCATGCAAGTACGCTAGCCAACTGCGCCACACCCCGGTAATTATTTTATTAAAGGCTTGCCATCCCGATTCCTCGGAAGCGCCACACCCCGTATTATACCCCGGCTTTCATAATTCCCTTTTGTTATCGGGAATATTGCAGCCTTTGTATTTTCCGTAAAAAGGACTGCAAAAATATAAATTTTAGGCTAAACAGGAATTATTTGCCGTCTTTTTTTTCCTCTTGCGGAACAGCAGGTTTTGGCTTTACCTTTTGGCAGGTTTCCAAATCCTTGCCCAACTCAAGTCCCAGGTCCCTCAACTTGTTCAACTGTACCGTGTCCGACTTATATTTAGCATTAAAATACTTCTTGGTTTTGACTATCATCTTGAAATTGTCGCTCTTCTGCTTGCGCAATGTGAGATCGGAGCGGGTCTCAAGCATTTTCTTCTCGATCAGCAATTTATTGCAATCCACCTCCGCCATGACCAAAGCATCGGCATTTTTCTTTTCCCTGGCCAAATATCTGGCCTTGGCTTCCCCGCTTAGAGGCAGGCTGCTGCATGAAGTGAGCATGGCAACAACAAACAAACTTAAAACAATAATTATCCTGTACATAAATATATCCTTGAATGAGAATTGCAAATTTAAACATATTAAAGACATAATGTCACTTAAACAATCTTAAAATCATTTGGCACTTTAATTGACAAGGGCTACTTTTACATTCTGAGAAAACTTAATGAAAATATATATGGAAACACAAAAATGTTTGATTATAGGATCTGGCCCTGCCGGATATACAGCGGCCATTTATGCCGCAAGAGCAGATTTAAAGCCAGTTTTATATGAAGGAATGGAACCCGGAGGACAATTGACGACCACCACCGAAGTTGAAAACTTCCCGGGTTATCCCAATGGCATAGACGGCCCTCAAATGATGGAAGACCTTAAAAATCAAGCAGTAAGGTTTGGAACTGACGCCCGCTGGGGAATGGTTTCGGAAATTGACACCAGCAACAGGCCCTTTAAAGTTAAAATTGACGACGGCACCGGGCTATTGGCTGAAACTGTTATCATCGCAACAGGGGCAACAGCCCGCTATCTGGGTCTGGAGTCGGAAGAAAAGTTTAAAGGTGGCGGCGTTTCCGCTTGTGCCACTTGCGACGGATTTTTCTATAAAGGCAAAGCTGTTGCGGTCATCGGTGGTGGAGATACCGCAGCCGAAGAGGCCACCTACCTTGCCAATCTTGCGAGCAAAGTATATATGGTTCACCGCAGGGACGAACTAAGGGCATCGAAAGCCATGGCGAACAGGGTGCTAAACACCCCAAATATAGAAATGCTTTGGGATAGCGAAGTAAAAGAAGTTGTTGGCGTGGAACAAGGGTTTACAAAAGCCCTGAACGGGGCCATTATCCGCAACAAGAAAACCGGCGAAGAAAGAAAAATCGATATAGAGGGATTTTTTGTAGCAATAGGGCATAAACCTAATACCGAGTTGTTTAAAGGGAAACTGGATATGGACGAAACAGGTTACCTGATCACAAAACCTGATTCAACGGCAACGAACGTCCCGGGCATTTTTGCCGCAGGCGATGTCCAGGACAAACATTTCCGCCAGGCCATTACTGCTGCCGGAACCGGCTGTATGGCAGCCATTGAGGCCGAGAGGTTCCTGGGCGAACAATAAAACTTATGTCGAATCTAACATAAAATGGAAGCCGGACGAAATCAACCCATTCCCGGCTTCCATTTTTTTAGGCATATCATCACCTAAAAAATTCACAAGTAAAATAACATATCTTTGTATTGAATAAAAGCATAAAGCTATATGCACAACAAAGATCGTTCGGCAATAATTTTAAAAGCATCCTGGATAGCGATAGCAGGCAATGCTTTTTTATCCGTACTGAAAATTGCAGTCGGGCTTGTTTCAGGAAGCATTTCCGTTGTGGCCGACGGTATCGACTCAGCTAGCGACATTGTAACGTCCCTGATCACATTGGTTACGGCACGCATAATATCAAAACCACCAAACCCGAAATACCCTTATGGATATGGCAAAGCAGACACCGTTGCAACCAAGGCATTATCGTTCATTATCTTTTTTGCCGGGGCTCAGCTGGCCCTGTCAACCATTACCAAGATCATCAACCCTGTTGAAAGGGAATTACCCGGGATAATATCAATTTACGTGATTTTAGTCTCAGTTGTGGGCAAATACGCACTGGCATATTACCTAAACAAAACGGGAAAGCATATCGACAGCTCGATGCTTATCGCCAACGGCCGCAACATGCAAAACGATGTCGTCATCTCAATAAGCGTCCTGCTAGGCCTTGTCTTTACCTTCTGGTTCAAACTCTCGATTATTGATGTAATAACAGCCTTATTAGTAAGTTTTTATATCATGTTTATAGCATTTAAGATTTTCATGGAATCGAATCGCGACTTGATGGACGGCATAGGCGACACCAAAATATACAATAAGATCATTGAAATAGTAAAATCTGTTGAAGGAGCCCACAACCCGCACAGGATAAGGGTGAGAAAACTTGCCAATTTATATATTGTTGCTCTCGACATGGAAATTGACGGCAAGCTGAGCCTGACAGAAGCCCATTCAATAAGTCAGGAAGTAGATGAACTAATAAAACGGGAAATAAATAATGTTTACGATGTGCTTATCCACATCGACCCGAAAGGAATAAAAGAGGATGAGGCTTATGGCGTCTCGGAAGTTGATTTATAGAAGCCTATATTAACATTCCGCACTTGATATTTTATTAAAACTTATCAGCCCGCTAATGTTTCCTTTTCTATATTTGCAGCCGTACTTAATGACAAACCGTTTTAATATGATATCACTCTTCCACATAGGCAACAAACATTATTTTCTTGTTAAGTCATCGGCAAAACTTGATTTCGAGGTTGTAGAAAAACTAAAGTGGCTATTTGGCGGGGCCCTTAGGATCGACGATATCAAGCTGGACGCTTTTTTTGTTGGCCCGCGCAAGGAAATGATCACCCCCTGGAGCACCAATGCAGTTGAGATTTGCCAGAACATGGGCATAGAAGTGATTGAACGTATAGAGGAATTTACACAGGTTGATTCAAAGGATGCCCGATTCGACCCAATGCTTCAGCAATTTTATGACGGGATAGACCAGACGACTTTTGATATTCCCGCCCAAGCGGAAGAAACAAAATATATCGACGATGTGGAGTCGTATAATAAAGAAGAAGGCCTGGCAATGAGTGCCGACGAGGTGGAGTACTTAAATTCCGTAAGCGATAAATTAGGCCGTAAGCTTACCGATTCGGAGATATATGGCTTTGCTCAGATAAATTCCGAACACTGCAGGCATAAAATATTCAACGGCACTTTCATTATCGACGGCCAAGAAATGAAAGAGAGCCTATTCGCATTGATAAAAAAAACATCCAAACATAGCCCCCAGGGCTTGGTATCGGCCTATAAGGACAATGTGGCCTTTGTTGTCGGCCCCAAAACAGAACAATTTGCACCTCGCACACAAAGCACCTCCGATTTTTTCCAAATTACTGATATCGAGACTGTTTTATCGCTTAAAGCGGAAACTCATAATTTCCCTACCACCGTCGAACCTTTCAACGGAGCTTCCACAGGATCAGGAGGTGAAATACGCGACAGGCTTGCCGGCGGCAAGGGAAGCCTACCCCTGGCCGGCACTGCTGTTTATATGACATCATACACACATAAGGACAAAAGCCGCCAATGGGAAAAGAGCGTTGCCGAAAGGCCGTGGCTTTACCAGACACCGGAGGAAATCTTGATAAAGGCCTCTAACGGGGCCTCGGATTTCGGGAACAAATTCGGACAGCCTTTGATCAACGGCAGCCTGCTCACCTTCGAACATAAAGAAAACAATAAAACTTTTGGTTTCGACAAGGTGATCATGCTTGCCGGAGGCATAGGTTTTGCAAAAAAAGACGATGCCTTAAAAGCACGGCCTGAACCCGGCGACATAATTGTTGTTCTTGGAGGCGACAACTACCGGATCGGGATGGGAGGTGGTGCGGTTTCGTCCGTTGCCACGGGTGAATATGGAAATGCCATCGAGCTCAATGCTGTTCAGCGGGCAAACCCGGAGATGCAAAAGCGCGTCATGAATGCCATCCGCGCTATGATAGAGGCCGACAAAAACCCCATCATTTCAATTCATGACCACGGAGCCGGCGGGCATCTAAACAGCCTTTCGGAACTTGTTGAAGATACAGGAGCCCTGATTGACGCACGCAAACTGCCTGTGGGCGACCCCACTCTTTCAGTAAAAGAAATACTGGGCAACGAATCGCAGGAGCGAATGGGCTTGGTCCTTAAAAAAGAAGATTATAAAGCTCTTGAAAAAATCTGCCACAGGGAAAGGGCCCCCATATATAATGTTGGAGAAGTAAAAGACAATAAGGCATTTGTAATAAAAGCCGATGATTCATGCCCGGTTGACCTGAAATTGGAATACCTTTTCGGGAAACCGCCCAAAACAATACTTACCGATAATACTGAAATACCTGATTTCAAGCCTATTAGTTATGAAGAATCCAGCATCGAAGAGTATTTGGCCAACGTCATTAAATTAGAAGCCGTTGCTTGTAAAGACTGGCTCACCAACAAAGTTGACCGATCCGTTACAGGGAAGGTGGCAATGCAACAATGTACCGGGCCGCTTCAGCTACCGCTGAACAACCTTGGCATCATGGCTCTCGACTATCAGGGGGAAAAAGGTCTTGCGACCGCGATCGGCCATGCACCGGCAGCAGCACTTATAAACCCTGAGGCAGGCTCAAGGCTCGCCATAGCCGAAGCCCTCACTAACTTGGTCTGGGCGCCCATAAAAGGCCGTCTCCCCGGTGTTTCGCTAAGCGCAAACTGGATGTGGCCAGCAAAAAACAAAGGCGAAAACGCCCGCCTGTACACGGCCGTAAGAGCCGTTAGTGATTTTGCCATGGCCCTGGGAATAAACATCCCAACAGGAAAAGATTCGCTTTCGATGACTCAGAAGTACCCCGGCGGAAAAATCGTTTATGCTCCAGGAACGGTTATTGTTTCTGCCGTAGGCGAAGTAAGCGATATAAAGAAAGCAATAAGCACGCGCTTAAACCCAAGGAGCGGCAGCAACATAATCTATATCGACTTCTCGAACAAAGAACCAGGTCTCGGCGGAAGCAGCCTCGCACAAACGCTCAGCACGCTCGGAAAGAACACTCCTGACGTGGATCCATCATATTTTTCCAGGGCATTTGATACTGTTCAGCATTTAATTAGCAAGGATTTGATAGTCTCCGGCCACGATGTTTCTTCCGGTGGGCTAATAACAACTTTGTTGGAAATGAATTTCCCCAATGTTATAGGGGGCATGCAAATAGACATCAGTAGTTTCGGGCAGGACTCCACCATGGCCTTGTTTAACGAAAGCCCCGCTATTGTTGTCCAGGTGGACAAATTAACTGAAGTTGAGAAAATTCTCGCCGACAACGACCTGTTATACAAGGTATTAGGCAAAGTACATAATAAAAGGCAATTGTATATAAAATTAAAATCAGGTGAAATAACATTAGATATCGACGAAGCTCGAAAGAAGTGGTTTGAAAGCTCATATTTGCTCGACAAGAATCAGAGCGGAGCGAAACATGCCCTTGCCCGCTATGAGAATTTCGATAAGCAAGATTTAAAATTCCATTTCCCAAAGCATTTTAGCGGAAAGGCCGACGACCTAAGGATAGGGCTCAGCCGAAGGAAACCTAGCGGTATTAAAGCGGCAATAATACGCGAGAAAGGAGTGAACGGCGACCGCGAAATGGCTTATGCCATGCACCTTGCCGGCTTTGACGTCAAGGATGTGCACATGACCGACCTTATAAACGGAAGAGAGGATTTATCGGAAGTCAATTTCATTGTTTTCGTTGGTGGATTTAGCAATTCCGACGTGCTCGGATCGGCAAAAGGCTGGGCAGGGGCATTCCTTTATAACAAAAAGGCACGCAAGGCACTTGAGGATTTCTATTCCAGGGAAGATACTTTAAGCCTGGGCGTTTGCAACGGATGCCAGCTCATGGTCGAACTTGGGCTGATTTATCCCGAACATCCTGAAAAACCAAAAATGCTGCATAACGATTCGGGGAAATTTGAATCCGGGTTTGTAAATGTTGATGTGAACGAAAATAATTCGGTTATGCTTTCCAGCCTCTCCTGCTCAAAATTAGGTGCCTGGGTGGCGCATGGCGAGGGTAAATTCTCTTTCCCATATTATCAGGATCAGTATAATATAGTCATGAAATATTCTTATGGCCAATATCCGGCCAACCCGAACGGCAGCGATTGGTCAACGGCGGCAATCTGCTCGAACAATGGTCGTCATTTGGCAATGATGCCACATCTTGAAAGAGCCTTCCTTCCATGGCAATGGCCTTTTTATCCTGAAAACAGGAAAGACGATGAAATTACCCCATGGATAGAAGCCTTCGTAAACGCCAGAAATTGGGTGAAGACTAAAATTAATGAGTAAATTAGCATTTTGTTTTTTATTCGATTGAGATGACGGATGTTTTAAAAGTAGGCATTGCCCAGATTTCGCCAATATGGCTAAACAAGGACAAAACAAACAAAAAGATACAATCATTTATCATAGATGCCGGAAAGCGGAAATGCGATCTTGTTGTTTTCGGCGAAGCTCTATTGCCGGGATATCCTTTTTGGCTTTCCATGACCCACGCATCGCAATTCGATTCAAAGGTTCAAAAGGAGATCCATGCTTATTATATCAGGAATTCCGTAAGTTTAGAACATGGCGACTTAAACAAAATATGCTCATTAGCAGCAAGATACAGTATCGCCATTTACGTCGGAATAATTGAGAGGGCCATTGACAGAGGAGGCCACAGCCTGTATTGCTCTTTAGTTTTTATCGACAAACACGGTGTCATAAAATCAGTTCACCGTAAACTTCAACCAACTTATGAAGAACGCCTGTGCTGGTCGGCAGGAGACGGAAACGGCTTGCAGGTACATTCCGTCAAGAACTTTATGCTGGGAGGCCTAAACTGTTGGGAAAACTGGATGCCGCTTGCGAGAGCCTCGCTTTATGCAATGGGCGAGAACGTGCACATTGCCGTTTGGCCCGGGTCGAAAAACATAACCCAGGACATAAGCAGGTTTATCGCAAAAGAAGCGCGATCCTATGTGGTATCCGTTTCAGCCTTGCTGAGAAAGGAAGATATCAACGAACAGATACCTCATCATGAGCTCATAAAGGCCAATGCTCCTGATATTATTGCCGACGGGGGTTCGTGCATAATTGCACCCGATGGTGAATTCATTATCAAACCCATAGTAAACCAAGAAGGCTTATTTGTTGAGGAACTGGATATCAATACCATATATGAAGAAAGGCAAAACTTTGATCCTTCCGGTCATTATGCACGGCCCGACGTAATGAAATTAACACTCAACAGGGAAAGGCAATCGGTTTTAAAAACCAATGAGGACTAATGAAATATTTCATGCCACTTATATTGATTTTACTTTTTTCATGTTCCAAACCGTCAAAAACCGAACCCCAAGACAATTTTACGCTTTCGGCCGACTTATCGTCCTTGCCGATGCTGGAATCGAAAAACATAATCTTTTACGAGGATTCCGTTGCTACCGGCATGCTAAGGATCATGTATGACAATGGCTTTAGAACTATCAGGATGCGCCTGTGGAAAAACCCTGCGGAAGGGCATTCCGGCTTTGCCGAAGTCAAGGCATTTGCCAAAAAAGTCCATTCGTACGGAATGAAGGTCTGGTTGAGCGTCCATTATTCCGATACATGGGCCGACCCCGGGCAGCAATCGCCACCGGCAGAATGGGAAGGCTTAACTTTTAATGATTTAAAAGACAGCGCCTATAATTATACAGTCAAAATCATGAAGGAAATAAAGCCTGACATCATTCAAATAGGTAATGAGATAAATCAGGGTTTTATATTGCCTTATGGCGATATTTATGAAAACGAGGGTGGTTTTTTGGATCTTGTATCTAGATGTTCAAAGGCTGTCCGCGATAATTCAAGCGCTAAAATAATGATACATTATGCAGGCTACAAAGGATCCCTGTCATTTTTCTCAAAACTTCAAAACATTGATTACGACCTCATTGGATTGTCATATTATCCAATTTGGCATGGCAAGAACCTTGACTCGCTAAAATATATAATGAACTCACTTTCTTCTGCTTACGGCAAGAGAGTTGCCATTGCCGAGACGGCCTATCCCTTTACCCTTATGTGGAACGACTGGACTAACAACATAGTCGGCATGAAAGACCAACTGATACTCCCTGATTTTCCGGCCACTGAAAATGGCCAGGGAAAATTTTTTGAAGCGATAGTTAATATGGTAAAAAACGAGGAAATGGGATTTGGCGTTTCATATTGGGGTGCTGAATTAGTGGCATTTAACGGCCCTGAGGCAAAAGACGGCTCCCCATGGGAAAACCAGGCATTTTTTGATTTTAACAATCAAAGCCTGCCAATCTTAAAAGTTCTGAGTTCCAAAACTCCTTAAACAAGCTGGCTGGTACTTCTATTTAGGGTCTGCTGAAAAAGTCCGTAGTGCATCATATGCGAAGCCGCAAGGTGAAGATGTATAATAATACTGCGAGTCGCAGCAATGAAGTAGATGATGTGCTACGGACTAGCAAACAAGATTTTTAGAAAAAATGCAGGCTTTTTTAATAAATCCTTGAAAAAAGCTTGCATCCCTAACTAACAAAAATCGTGTAACAACGTATATCTCACGTTGTTAGGCATTTTTCAGCAGACCCTATTTAGGTGCCTTTCGGATAAGATAAGCTCCGATAAAAAGATAGATGATGTTTGGTATCCAGGCTGCGATAAACGGCGAAAGGTTTCCATAAGTTGCAAAGACCGTTGAGAACTGCATAAACATTATATAACTGAATGTCAGGCCAATACCTATGCCAAGGTGCAAGCCTATCCCCCCTCTAATCTTTCGGCTAGAAAGAGCAACACCAATAAATGTGAGAATAATTATGGCCACGGGGCCAGCCAGGCGCTTGTGTTTTTCTATTTCATACTTTTTATAAACAATGGAGCCTTTTTCTTTTTCCCTTTTTATATAGGCATTCAGTTCATGGAAGTTCATTTCCTCGAATCGTTCCTTAATCTTATATAAGTCGGTAGTTTTCAGGTTGATGGTAGTGTCCATTCCCTTACCCTGCTCAATATGCTGTTCCCCAAGGCTGTCGAAGGTCCGGAGATAATAGTTCTTTAAATGCCATTTATTGATAGCCGTGTCCCACTTTATCTTGTCGGCCATCATTTTATATACCAACCTTTGTCCGTCAAGCTTTTCCAGCGAAAATTTTTGCCCCGTGCTTCTCTTACTGTCAAAACTCTCGACATACACGAAGGTATTGGGCCTTATCTGTAAATGAATATTCTTTTCGTTGTCCTTGGTAAGTTTTTCCATATAAGTATTCTTGAAAACCCTTCTGATTTGGTTGGTCTTGGGAATCAGGAAGTTACCAAGGTAAAAAGAGATCAGGGCCAGAAACAAGGAGGCTATTAAATATGGAAGCAGCAATCGCCTAAAACTAACGCCACTGCTTAAAATAGCAATAATCTCAGTATCGCCGGCAAGTTTCGACGTAAAGAAAATTACCGAGATAAAGGTAAATAAATAGATAAACAGATTTATAAAATAAGGTATGAAAACAATATAATAATCCACGACGATCGCCATAAAAGGTGCTTGGTTTTTTATGAAGCTATCGATGTTTTCCGATACGTCGAAAACAATGACTATTACGATAAGCAAGCTAATGGCATAAAAGAATGTGCCAAGAAATTTTTTAATTATATACCAATCGATTATTTTCACCCGATAAAATTATAAATTGCCAGAAACTACAACCTTTGTGTAACATTTTTTATCATAATACTTTTCCACTTGCTAAAACTACCATCCAGGATATGCTTACGGGCCTCTCCCACCAACCAGAGATAAAAACTCAAATTGTGCAAGCTTGCTATCATGCCTCCCAGCATTTCCCTGGCCACGAACAGATGACGGAGGTAGGCTTTTGAATATTGGACATCGACAAAGGATGTGCCCTCCGGGTCGATCAGACTAAAGTCGTCGGCCCATTTTTTATTTTTAATGTTTATGATCCCGTTTTTTGTGAACAGCATCCCATTCCTGCCGTTTCGCGTGGGCATCACACAATCAAACATATCGACGCCGAGGGCGATGCTCTCCAGTATATTTGCAGGGGTCCCGACACCCATAAGATAACGCGGTTTGTCCACGGGAAGTATGCCACATACAAGTTCGGTCATCTCATACATCATTTCGTGGGGCTCCCCAACCGAGAGGCCGCCTATTGCGTTGCCTTCAGCATTTTTGGATGCTATGGTCCCTGCGGAAATCTTGCGCAAATCCTTAAATGTACTACCTTGAACAATTGGGAACAAGGCTTGTGAATGAGCATATCTTGGTTCTGTTTTATCAAAATGCGCTATACATCTGTCGAGCCATCTATGAGTTATGTCCATTGATTTTTTCGCATAATCGTAATCACAGGGGTAGGGCGTGCATTCGTCGAAGGCCATCATTATATCAGCACCAATTATTCTTTGTGTTTCCATTACGGACTCAGGGGTGAAGCTATGCCTCGAACCATCGATATGCGATTGAAAGACAACCCCTTCTTCGTTTAGTTTGCGCGTCCCCGAGAGCGAATATACCTGATAACCGCCACTATCCGTTAAAACGGGCCTGTCCCAACCGTTGAATTTATGAAGTCCCCCGGCCTGCTCAATGATCTTTAAACCGGGCCGCAAATACAAATGATAGGTGTTGCCAAGAATGATCTGTGCATCAACATCATGTTTAACATCCTTGATATGAACACCTTTTACGCTTCCCGCGGTACCAACCGGCATAAAAATAGGCGTTAGTATCTTTCCGTGACCTGTTTGTATTTCACCGGCCCTGGCCGAACTTTTTATATCTTTTCCCTTAAGGTTGAAATCCATTGTTTCAAAATTTCCGCAAAATTAGTCTTTTTGCTCAAGTGTCCTGAGGCAAAAAAACAAACAAAACCAATATTCAAGCATTTGCTTATTCAGCGATATTTTTATTAAATTTGTTGCTGGGCAATAAGCGTATCCTTAATCCTAGTTCGCATTTCGGTACAGCAGACGATAATGGATAAAGTATTTCCTGTGATATAAGCATTTCTTAAATCATAAAAAAAGAACTTATCTGCTGATTAATGAACATAATATGTATAAAATGGGGGTTATTGGAGGTTAGCATTTATTTGGAGAAACACTATTCCAATTCTATCACAGTTGTGAGAGAATTAAAGAATTTAGTTTTCTCTCACGGGTGCGAGAGAATTTGAGTAAATTTGAATATGAATAAAATAACAGCATATAATAATTTTTTCAAAGAAATATTTGATACGATTAATTCTGCAAGGTATCAAGCATTTAAATCTTTAAACAAGTTTCATATTGGTCAAAATTTTGAAATAGGTAGAATCATTGTTGAGAACCAAAAAAGGAATAAGTGGGGTCAATCAATTGTTGACACATTATCAAAAGACATCAATAAAAAAATAGATGGAGTTAAGGGTTATTCACCACAAAATCTATGGAGAATGAGACAATTCTATCTTGAATATGAAAATGAACCAGAATTGTTAGAATTGGCATTGAAAATACCTTGGGGACAGAACATGTTGATTATTCATCAATTAAAGAATAAAAAAGAAAGAAAATATTATTTACAAGCAACTGACCAATTAGGGTGGAGCCGTGCTGTATTACTTAATCAAATTAAAGCAAATGCTTTTCAACATCATCTGATAGATAAGAAAATGAGCAATTTTGAAAAAGCCCTTCCTGTTCATCTATCAGAGCAAGCAAATGAGGCATTAAAGAGTGAATACAATCTTGACTTTCTCGGGATTACAAAACCAGTATTGGAAAAAGAACTGGAAAACAGGCTTATTGAAAATATCAGAGACTTACTTTTAGAACTCGGATATGGTTTTAGTTTTATTGGAAACCAATACAGATTAAAACTTAACCAAAAAGAATATGCTATTGACTTATTATTCTACCACCGAATATTGAAATGCTTAGTTGCCGTTGAATTAAAAACCGTTGAATTTGAACCTGAATTTGCCGGGAAAATGAATTTCTATCTTGAACTACTTGACGAACAAGAAAAACAACCAGATGATAATCCTTCAATCGGAATCATTCTATGTCCAATGAAAGACAACATTGAAGTTGAATACGCTTTGAGGTCAAGCAATAAACCAATAGGTGTATCAGAATACAAATTGACTCACAGATTACCAGAGAAATTAAAAGGAAAAGTACCGACATCAAAAGAATTAAAACAAATGCTAACAAAGGCTATACGTAATGCGGGTGGTATTGATAAATAGAGAGGTTATTTAAATGAAGAAATTTGGGGGTAAAATAAAAGTTAAGTGTTTCGGAAACCCGCACTCCGCATAGCCAAACCGTTGTACCACATTAAAAACCAACCAATATGAGAAGAATATTTATAGTTTTCACAATAGTATTTATTACATTCCAATCTTACGGACAAAAACCGAGAGCAAGAGATTTAGGAATTCCATTTGTCGGTACAACAGGAGAATTCAATGCTATCACAGATGTTAAAGGAGTTGAAGTAGGTTATAGCACCTTAATATCCGGGGAAGGAGAAAATATTATAGGCAAAGGACCTGTTAGAACTGGAGTTACTGCAATATTTCCGAGAGGAAAAGCCAAAAAATTCAGCCCTGTTTATGCCAACTGGTACAGTCTAAATGGAAATGGAGAAATGACAGGTACAACTTGGTTAAGTGAATCCGGATTTTTGGAAACACCCATTATGATTACAAACACCAACAGTGTTGGAGTTGTTCGGGATGCTGTTTTAAAATGGTACGTTGATACAGATTGGTATAGCGGAGAAGATTGGTGGTACACCTATCCTGTTGTAGCAGAAACTTATGATGGTTTTCTTAATGACATATATGGTTTTCACGTCAAAGAAGAAAATGTCTTAGAGGCTATAAAAAACTCATCGGGCGGAAAGATTGCAGAAGGGAATGTTGGAGGAGGAACCGGAATGATGTGCTTGGGATTTAAAGGAGGAACAGGGACTTCTTCAAGAGTTTTTAAAATCAAAGATTCTACTTATACTGTTGGAGCAATTGTTCAATCCAATTTTGGAGCAAAAAGAAACTTATCAATCGCTGGTGTTCCAGTTGGTATTGAATTAAAAGATACTTTAAATTATAAGTTTAATGCACTACCAAAATCAAGGAGACAAGAAGGAGATGGTTCAATTATCGTAATTATAGCAACAGACGTACCTCTTTTGCCACATCAATTAAAAAGAATCGCCCAAAGAATTCCTTTGGGAGTTGGCATTGTAGGTGGACGAGGAAGTAATGGCTCCGGAGATATTTTTTTAGCCTTCTCAACTGCGAATGAAAACGCATTTAACCGAGATGAGACTACAACCGTAAAATCAATGCCGAATGACCTACTAATGCCTGTTTTTGAAGCAACTGTACAGGCAGTTGAGGAAGCTATTATCAATGCAATGGTAGCCGCTGAGACCATGGAAGGGATTAACGGGAATAAGGCCTATGCCTTACCACACGATTTGCTGATTAACACTTTGAAAAAATACAATCGATTGAAAAAATAACGTGGTACAACACTCAATAATGAAAATCATATAAAACGAGCAACAAAAAATGCGATAGCATTGTATAACGATAAAATATTACACTTATCTTTAGACTTTAAAACTCCGAATATGGTGTACTGCAATGAATCATGATTTAATCATAAACCAGTAGCCGTATTTTAGGACGTGGCATGCGAAGACAATAACTATTTAATCAAATAATCATGAAACATTTAACACTAATATTATTTATTATACCATCATTTATTTTTGGCCAGGAATGGGAAATGATATATGAAGAAGGTGTTGGCAATTGTGTCCGTCAAAGCACAGATGGCGGGTATATCGTTACCGGGTCAATTTTTGGAATTGATAGCGAAGATGTTTTGTTATTAAAAACTGATGGGTATGGTGGTGTTCAATGGATTAATGGGTATGGTAAATTCCTTCCAGACGCTGGAAATTCCGTGAAACAAACAACAGACGGTGGTTATATTATTTGTGGTGTTACAACGTGGTATCAAGACTTTTTTGATGTTTACCTGATTAAAACAGATGAGTATGGAGACACCTTATGGACTAAACATTATGGTGGTGCGGATGGTCAGTTCGGGAGTTCTGTTATTCAAAACACCGATGGCGGATATGTTATTACAGGTTCAACTGAAATCAACACTTACAACACGGATATCTACTTAATTAAAACAGACGAAGACGGGGATACGCTTTGGACCAAACACTATGGTCATTCAGTCTTAAAAGACCTAGGATACTCTATTCAACAAATTGCTGAGGGCGGGTATATTATTGCCGGATGCACCGGGTCAGATGGCACTGGCTGGGATGTTTACCTGATGAAGACAGATGAAAACGGAGATACTTTGTGGGGCAAAAAATATGGTAGTCCTAGCATTCATGAAAAAGCTTATTCGGTTCAACAAACCACAGATGGAGGATTCATCGTATCTGGATTTTCAGCTGATATCCCTGGTACTTCGTCAGATGTATATCTATTAAAAACCAACAATGATGGACTAACACAATGGTCAAAAACTTATAGTGGGAATACATACAATGAAGGAAATTCGGTTCAACAAACCACGGATGGGGGTTATATAATTGCCGGTGGTGCTTTTGGAGTCGATTCAGCAAGCGGCATGTATTTAATCAAAACAGATGAAAACGGAGATACTTTATGGACTAGGATTTACGAAAACTGTTCTCGGGGAGGAAGTTCGGTCCAGCAAACAGTTGATGGGGGTTATATAATTACAGGAAATACGGGTAGTAGTGCAGATTTTTATATTTATCTACTCAAAACAGACGAGAATGGTTTAATCACTTCTACAACAGAAATTCCGATTCCAAACCCAAACAGAAAACTAATTAAATCAGTTGATCTTTCAGGTAGGGAAATAACCAATCCGAAATCCAATCATCCGTACATTGAGATATATGATGATGGAACAACTCAGAAGAAAATGAAATTGAAATAAAGCACAGCGCATAATATGTATATAAAAAGTAAGCGAGGCAGCAGTAGCATCACGGCTTGCAGCCCGCAGTAACATTTGTGGTAAATTGAAAAATTCTGCTTCCGAAATCGGCTACTATTCTTATACTCGCCCTTGTGTGCAATCCCCCTACCATAAAAATTCCGGTTGAATATTTCCGCTAAGGCAGGGGGGAAAACAAAGAAAAGTGAAAAATTTAGATAATAAATGAATCAATTTTCAATTCAATTGATCATAAATAAAGGATTACAGAAAAATAATAACTAATTTTGATGTTTGTTGGAAGGTTGAAAAACACACACCATTATGAACATTAGAACGAAAACACTATTGTCATCACTCTTCTTTATAGGAATAATTCTGAATGTAGTTTCACAGGACACGATAACTATTTATTTAGATGATGATTTTGTATCAACAAGAATTGAAGATGCAAAATTCATTAGAAAGGTAGTCATCATGAATAATCACTATTTCGTAACAGACAGCGATATAAATGGGAAAATGGTGAATTACGGTGAATACAAATCTGTTAACCCTTGGATTGAAGATGGTATATCAACATATTATAATGATAAAGGAAATAAATACTCATCTGGATTATACAAAAATGGCAAACTCACAGGCAAATGGACTTATTATATAAACGGAAATATAGATACCGTGGATTATGATATTGACTTGAATAAATTCCATACTGTTGATTGTAACAAAATTAATATAGTAAAGAAGAAAAGGAAATTAAAGCAAATCAGAAAAGTTCATGTAGATTCTATTACAAGTTTTATCAATAGAAACTTTCACCTTCCAGCGAGAACTAAAAGCCAGATCGGAAACTTCAATCAAGTGATAAACTTAGTTATAGACATTGATGGCAAGGTTAAATGTCCAAGGATAGTAAATTTCATAAATGAAGATTTATCATTGGAGCTGCTAAGGATATTACTCCAATACAGAAGCGAAACTGAAGTCATTATTCCAATACCCTTGTCACTTACAATTGATATGAGTGAAGAAAGCACAATGCCCGCAACAGAGCGCATGCCGGAATTCAAGGGGGGAATGAAAAAATTGTATGAATATATAAATTCGAATCTTACATATACAGATAAAGCAATAAATGAAAAAGTATCAGGAAAAGTGCTCGTTTCATTTTGGATTGAACCAGATGGGTCAATTTCAAATCCAATTATAAAAAAAGGCATCCACCCCGACCTTGATAGTATTAGCATAGTATTAATAGAAAATATGCCAAATTGGATTCCGGGTTATCAAAAAGGAAGCCCCCAAAGGGTTAAATACGATTTACCAATTACTTTTGATCTAAACAAGTTTAAGAATTCGGAAAAAGAAACTCATAAAAAGACTGGGGCAAAAAAATAGAAAATATAAAGACAAAAGATAGTTCATACTAAAGACCAAACACGTTGCCAAGTCGCTAAAAAAGCCTACTGCACGTCAAAACATGTCATTAAGTATGTCTATACCAACGCTCACAGAACCACTGAAGCAAGAAAAGCCGGCTGCCAACAGTACCTTTACAGTATGCCGCAGTTCGTTGTAAACTTGAAAATCATGTTCCATAATTTAATATTTTACATCTTGAAATATTAGTAATATTATTGCGGCACGCAGTATATCCAAACCGTTAGGGGCAATACCGGTACGAGAAAATAGTAATGAAGATATTATTCACAAGCTAAAAGTTACTCTGTTTGTGGTGGATTTTCAATATAATTTTAGAGGTTTCGTCTTTGAAAATTTATTTACTGATGAAAAATTACATGTTATATGTATAAAAAAGGACATAAACAGACCTGTCAGACGGTGAATAATTAAAAGATATGGGAACAATAAAACGTATTGACCCTGATAAATGTGGACATTGGTAATTAATCAAAAAATAGCCACGAATGCACAAATTAATAACGAACAAGAACTATTCGTGCATTCGTGGCAACCAAGCACCATCCGTGCATTCGTGGCAGCAAAGCACCATCCGTGCATTCGTGGCAACAAAAATCATTCGTGCATTCGTGGCAGCAAAAATCATTCGTGCATTCGTGGCAGCAAAAATCATTCGTGCATTCGAATCATTCGTGCATTCGTGGCAGCAAAAATCATTCGTGCATTCGTGGCAGCAAAAATCATTCGTGCATTCGTGGCGACAATATTAATGATATTGAAAAATGCTATGTCTCTCGTACCTAAAGACCTTTAGTTAAAAAAAGGAATAAATATCTTAATAGGGCAGAATGGAGCTGGTGGAACCTATTTGTTACACAGCCTAAAATTTGTGAGGGATATTATTTTGCGCGGCACAGGTGTACTTGAAAGGATTGAGTAGTTTTAATGCATATTTGAAGCTAAACAAAACATTGGGAGAATTCTTTTTTTTTGGTTCTAAACTAAGTGCTACTTTTGCCCGAACGAAAAAGACATTGTTCAACAAATGGAATTGTTTACACAAATTGTGTTTTGGATATTTATCGGCACAACGATTATTCAGCTGATTTACTATTGGGCTATTTTTTCCCGTTTGGCATTTTACAGGAAGCCTGCCGCAAACAGCGTTGACAAGCCTGCTGTCTCGGTTGTTATTTCTGCAAGAAACGAATACCACAATTTAAAGAAAAATCTGGAATCGATTCTAAACCAGGACTATCCTGAATTCGAGCTAATTGTTGTAAACCATGCCTCAACAGATGAATCGAGATATTATCTTGAGGAGCTTAAAAACAAATATCACCATTTGAGAGTTGTTCAAATTGATCAGGACTTAAACTTCTTCAAGGGCAAAAAGTTCCCGCTCTCGATAGGTATTAAGTCGGCCAAACACGATGTATTGCTTTTGACCGATGCTGATTGTAAACCGGCATCGAAAAACTGGATAAGCGAAATGGCTTCCGGTTACGGCAACAAAGACACTGAAATTGTTTTAGGCTATGGCCCCTACCTTAAGCAAAAAGGATTGTTAAACCTATTGATCCGGTACGACACTTTTATGGTGGCCGTACAGTATTTTTCGTATGCGCTTGCCGGTATGCCTTATATGGGCGTCGGCCGCAATCTGTCGTACCGCAAATCATTGTTCATAAAAAACAAAGGTTTTATCTCACATTACAACATACCTTCGGGCGACGACGACTTATTTATAAACAGGGTAGCAAACAGGACAAATTGCAGTGTCGAAATCTCAGCCGACAGCTTTATGTCCTCCATTCCGAAAACAAGCTTCAAGGATTGGTATAATCAGAAAATCAGACATCTGAGCACAGGCAAGTTATATAAGACGAAATTTAAACTATTATTGGGGGCTTTCGGCCTTAGCCAGATACTTTTTTATGGCAGCTTAGCAGTCCTGCTTGTAACGAACAGCCTTCCTCTCCTTGTTTTGTCCGTATTTGGCATAAGGCTTCTATCACAATTGATTGTAAACAAAATAATAAGCAAAAAACTTGATGAAGGCGGTTTATATTTATTTTCACCGTTTTTGGAAATATTATTATTAGTTTTATTGTCAATATTTAGTTTGACAGGCATTGGAAAAAAAGTTTCATGGAAATAAATAAGTTAACTAATAAAGGACAGCGGGATTATAAGTTGGTAAAGCAAGCTTTAAACGACAGAAGTCAGACGGCATATGCCGAGTTGCTCAACCTTTACCGTGATTCGCTATATTTTTCAATGCTGAGGATGACCAACAACCCCAACGATGCCGAGGATCTAACAATCGAGGCGTTCGGGAAGGCATTTAAGAACCTTCATCAATATACTCCTGAATATGCTTTCAGCACATGGCTGTTCAAAATTGCCATCAACAACGGCATAGATTTTATAAGGAAGAAAAAAATACAAAATGAATTATTGCCGAAAAGGGAAAAGAACAAAGAGGACAACATTGCCAACAAAGTTGCCGGCAAGGAGCCCAATCCTGAGGAGGTAATAATAAACAAGCAGAAAATCAAGATGATGCGCGAGGTAATACATCGCTTAAAGCCTCATTATAAGAAACTTATCGAACTCCGGTATTTCGACGAACTGTCGTATGAAGAAATTGTCCAGGAACTAGACCTACCTATCGGGACGGTAAAAGTCCAGCTGTTCAGGGCCAGGACATTTTTATACAATATCCTTAAAAGCTCCAGGGAGACTATTTAGCCCTCATCACAAAGTTCCCGTTCGATATTCCGGGTTTAAGCTACAAATGTTATCTTTGCATTGATTTGAACTCAAGAGGAATGGAAGAGGAAAACACCCTAACGAAAATTGAATATATTGACCTCGACAAGGTTCTGAAAACCAAGAGCCCGGGTTTGAGCAAAATGTTGCCGGGTTTTGTCAAAGCATATATTAAACGTATAATCCATCAGGATGAGCTGAACTATTACCTGAAGAATCACGGGCATCTGATGGGGATAGAGTTCATTGACTCCGTACTGAAGGAAATGGGTGTTAAACTTGAAACCAAAGGGCTTGCTAACATTCCGGATGGCGGAAGAGCAATCATTGCTTCAAACCACCCCCTGGGAGGCCTTGACGGCATAGCCCTCATGCTCGTTGCCGGAAGAAAACGCCCTGATCTAGCGTT
Organism: Chlorobiota bacterium; assembly: GCA_013151215.1. Classification (GTDB taxonomy): domain Bacteria; phylum Bacteroidota; class Bacteroidia; order Bacteroidales; family F082; genus BM524. The sequence continues at coordinate 20,193 of JAADIS010000059.1, forward strand.
TCCCGTGAACGATATACTGATGAATGTTAAAAATCTGGAACCTTTGTTCATACCTATCAACAAACACGGTTCCAATGCTGATAACATAAAGATAATAAATGAAAACTTCGCCTCCGACAAATTGATTTGCTATTTCCCTTTTGGGCTGGTATCGCGAAAGAAAAAAGGGGAAATAATGGATTTGAATTGGAAAACTACCTTTATCACCAAAGCAAAGCGCTTTAAAAGGGATATAATACCAACTAATATCAGCGGAAGAAATTCAAACTGGTTCTACAATCTTTCGAACTTGCGAAAAAAACTGGGAATAAAGGCAAATATCGAGATGCTTTATCTTGTTGACGAGTTTGCTAAACAAAAAGGGCAAACGATCAAGTTCACATTTGGGCAGGCCGTTTCATATAAAACTTTCGACAAACGATATAAAAATGATGAATGGGCGGAGTTTATGCGCAGGTTTTCCTATAAATTAGCAGAAGGATATGAAGGAAGCTTTGAAGAATATATTTCAGAAATAAAAAAACAATAAAAGTCATGAAAACAATTATTCAACCTGTTGACAGACAATTACTTGAGCAAGAACTCAACGAGAACACCTTTCTAAGGAAGACCAATAATGCGCAGAACGAGATATATATATTAAATGAGAAAAGCGCACCGCATGTTATAAGGGAAATAGGCAGGCTGAGGGAAGTAACTTTTCGAGATGCTGGTGGCGGCACAGGAAAAGAGATCGACCTGGACGACTTTGACACAGGCGAAAACGCATTTATGCAGATGATAGTCTGGGATCCCGAGGAACAAGAAATTGTCGGCGGCTATCGTTATGTGCATTGCAAAAACCTTTTTATTGACGAAAACGGAGTTGTTGCATCGCCAACATCGTCATTGTTCGAATACAAGAAAAAATTTATCGACAAATATTTTCCTTTTACAATAGAGCTTGGCAGATCTTTTGTCCAGCCGCTTTATCAACCGACATATAATTTAAGGCGCGGCATGTACGCCCTCGACAACCTTTGGGATGGGCTGGGGGCACTTCTCATCGAACATCCCGACATAAAATACTTATTCGGCAAAGTAACCATGTATGCCGATTTCGACAGATTGGCACGCGATATGATACTTTTCTTTTTCGAGAAGTATTTCCCTGACAACGAAGGGCTTGTAGAGGCCCACCAACCCCTTGAGCGCAGCACCTCCGATAAGGTGCTGAACAGCATTTTCACAGGCTGCAACTATGAGGAGGATTATAGGATAATGGTACAGAAGGTCAGGAAACTTGGCGAGAACGTCCCCCCACTTTTCAATGCTTATATGAATCTGTCATCAACAATGAAAACTTTCGGCACTGCCTTGAACGACCATTTCGGCCATGTGGAGGAAACAGGGATACTGATTACCGTTCGCGATATTTATGATGTTAAAAAAGAAAGGCACCTTACCTCATACGAAAAAAAGTAAATGTCAGGCATTAGGCCTCAGCATCATAATTCCTTGATTTGAAATTGAAGAAACTATATAGTTTATTAAAGCTTTTCGCTTTTGCGGGCATACTTACATATCAATGCTCCTGTACTAAAATTGCTAATGGCGACAAGCTGATACTCAACAAGGAGTGGAAATTCAAGTCCGTTGCCGATAGTATCTGGCTTACTGCCGAAGTCCCGGGTTCCGTACATACCGATTTGCTTCATAACGGAATTATCAAGGATCCGTTTTATCGTTTGAACGAACATGATGTTCAGTGGGTTGATAAGAAAAATTGGGAGTATAAAACCACCTTTAGCATCAGCCGCGATATTCTCAGTAACCAAAGAATCGAATTGAACTTTAAAGGACTCGACACCTATGCGACAGTGTTTCTGAACAACAAAAAAATTCTTGAAGCCGACAATATGTTCATAAACTGGATTGTCGACTGCAAGAGTTATTTAAAACCCGGTATAAACAAGTTGCGAATAGTTTTCAAATCACCCATAACACAAGGTCTGAAAAAGAGGGGTCAACTGGGATATTCCTTGCCCGGTGCGGAAAACGACCAGTCGGTACTTGGTGGTTTGGGAAACAAGAAAGTATGTGTCTTCAGCCGCAAAGCGCAATACCATTTTGGCTGGGACTGGGGTCCTCGATTAGTAAGCAGCGGAATTTGGAAGAATGTTGAACTCCGGTGGTGGAACGACTGTAAAATCAACGATATTTTTGTCAAACAAGACAGCATCAACAGTATTACTGCCAGGCTTGAAGCCGATATCGACATACAATCAACTGATTCACATACGTTTGAGGCATCAATTATGGTCGATAAACATTTGATCGCAAAAAAGAAAATCAAGTTGCTCAAAGGGGAAAACAATATAAAAATTCCTTTCGAGATAATAAACCCGGAATTATGGTGGACAAATGGGCTTGGCGAGCAGAAACTTTATGATGTTGAAGTCCGCCTCACGGATGATAATTCCTTTATTGCAACAAAGCAGATAAAAATCGGGCTTAGAACCTTGGAACTCATTCAGCGAAAAGACAGCATAGGAAAGAGTTTCTATTTCCGGCTGAATGGTCGCCCGGTATTTATGAAAGGAGCCAATTATATACCACAGGACGTTTTTCTTAATCGGGTAAGTCCCCATGATTATGAAAAGCTTATAAAATCTGCTGCAGAGGCCAATTTCAATATGTTAAGGGTTTGGGGAGGTGGAATCTATGAAAAAGATATTTTCTATGAGCTATGTGATGAATACGGCATTTTGGTTTGGCAGGACTTTATGTTTGCCTGTGCCATGTATCCTGGGAACAGCGAATTTCTGGAAAATGTGAAAACTGAGGCTGAACAAAACGTGGAACGCCTCCGGAACCATGCTTGCCTCGCACTTTGGTGCGGCGACAACGAGATACTTTCGGCTTGGAACGGCTGGGGATGGAAAGAAGATGTTGTTGAAAAGCAGGGAGATGATATTGCCGAAAAAATTTGGGGGAATTATGATACTTTAATCCATCATATTTTGCCCGATATCGTAAAAAAACTAAATCCGCAAACCTCATATTGGTCATCGTCGCCAAGTGCGGACTTTGGAAAATTGGAAAACGGCAAATCCGGTGATATGCACTACTGGGGGGTTTGGTGGGCAAAAGAAGACTTCGGGAAATATAAAACGAAAATTCCCCGCTTCATGTCGGAATATGGTTTTCAGTCGTTTCCCGAAATAAATTCCATTAAAAAGTATGCGCTCAAAGAAGATTGGGATATCAATTCGGATGTAATGAAATCGCATCAGCGGTCAAGCATAGGCAATGCTACCATAAAAGAATATATGGACAGGGATTATAGGAAGCCAAAAGATTTTCCAATGTTCATTTATGTCAACCACTTGCTTCAAGCCGAAGGTATAAAAACGGCTATGGAAGCACATAGAAGAAGCATGCCCCGTTGTATGGGCTCGCTCTATTGGCAACTCAACGATTGCTGGCCTGTGGCATCATGGTCGGGCATCGATTATTACGGACGGTGGAAAGCACTTCATTATTATGCCAAAAAGGCCTTTAACAATATCTTGGCTTCACCCGATATCGATAGCCTTGGCAATATTATAATATTCGGTATCAACGATTTAACGAAAGATATAAACGCAAGTTTAATAGTTGAGATTATTGATTTCGATGGAAATACAAAATGGGAATCCAATAAAAACATCATACTAAAATCTAATTCGTCCATTATCTTTTTTAAAGAAAACATCGGCAAGCTCATTCCTGATATCAATAAGCAAAACTCCTTGCTATATTGCAAGCTCGTTAACGAAAAAGGCAAAAAACTTTCTGAAAATATATTATATTTCGATAAAATCAAAAATCTTGACCTGCCTAAAAGCGATATAGATATCTCATGTGAAACAGAGGACGGGGACATCCGGATTAGTATTTATTCAAAAAAACTTATCAAGAACATTTATTTGCAAATCGATGATGATACTGGCCGTTTTTCAGATAACTATTTTGACGTACTTCCCGGACGCGGAACCGTAGTTTATTATAGCAGCAACAAAAACATCAATATCGATGACTTTTTTAAAAGATTAGTTATTACTGATTTAAGTAAATCATATTGAAAATTCTTCCTATTTATAAAACCAAGTCCTGGATTAAGAAGTTGTTTTTTATAATTTTAATTGAAAATACAGATGCAGATAGTGCTTTAACTAATTGATTACTCATGCTTAAAACATCCTATTTAAACAAAACCACATTGTACCCAAGAGTTTTTTTTATGTACATAAATTTTCATGCCGCTGTATATCAGGCACTTACTAAATCATTGAAGAAAGGGGAAATAAATGTTGCAAAAACATAAAAGAGAATAAAAATACTATTACATTTGCCAAACTTATAATTAAATATTTTAAAATGAAAAAAGGTACCGTAAAGTTCTTTAATGAATCAAAAGGATTTGGATTTATTATTGACGACGAAACAAAAAATGAGTACTTTGTACACGTATCAGGCTTAGTTGACTCAGTTAACGAAGGTGATGCTGTAGAATTTGACTTAAAAGAAGGCAGAAAAGGCTTAAATGCAGTAAATGTAAAAGCTCTTTAATAAGATTTTATTAAGTTTTTTGCGGGAAGGCCTGTCATTATTTGGCAGGCTTTTCTTATTTTTAGGCGGTAAATAAAATTATCATGAAGATCAAGTATGCAAATTTTATAATCAGTTCGACCACATTTACGAAATGCCCTGAGCCCAACATACCGGAATATGCGTTCATTGGGAGGTCGAATGTCGGTAAATCCTCTTTGATAAACTCGCTCACCGGATTTAAGAAACTTGCCAAGATAAGCGGTAGCCCGGGCAAGACCATCACCATCAACCATTTCATGATAAACAACGAATGGTATCTGGTTGACCTTCCCGGTTACGGATATGCGAAACGCTCGAAAACGGAACGGTCGAAATGGGACAAGATGATAAAGTCTTATATTTTGGGAAGGGAGAACCTTTTAACGGTTTTTGTTTTGATCGACAGCAGGCACGAGCCTCAAAAAAACGATCTTGAGTTTATAGAGTGGCTCGGCATTTCCGAAATTCCCCTGGCAATAGTATTTACCAAGGCCGACAAGCTGAAACGCAACGAACTGGAAAGATCGGTGAGCACATACAAAAAGACACTTTTGGACAAATGGGAAGAACTGCCACCCTATTTTGTTACATCAGCCGTAAAAGGCGGCGAAGGCAATAATGAGGTCCTCGATTTTATCGAAAAGACAAATTTGGTTTTCGGAAAAAAAATTTAAGAACTAAATTAGTTTCCAGTTAATAGTTTTTAACGAGGACGATAGTTTTTAACAAGAACTGTTTATAATTTATTATCTAAAATCATTAAATAATATGTTTTTATCATCGGATTACGCAGATTACACGGATCTTAGTTTTTCGCAAGCGAAAAACATCCGCTAAACCCGTTAGACCCGATGATGGGTTTTTCTCCAAACAATTGTTTTCTTGTGTGTCAAATTTATTGTCATGGGTGTTCCATATTACTATTTTAAAACAATTCATCATATTGAATCATAGCACATAAGGCATGTTGAACATAATCGATGCGTACTTCACCCATTCGGTTTAAGTCGGGTTTTACACCATATGACATTGCTAAACTGTCAGTTACAATGCGTTGCCGGGGAATTCCTCCTTTAAGTTCACCTTCCTTAATCTGAGAATTCATAAGAAAACCAACTCCTTTATTTATTGTAAGAACAATACTATAAATCAACGACTCCCTTTCGTGCGGGATAAATTGCAGTGCAGCCAACAAACCTTCCATCCGTGTTGCAGTAGGCGTCACCCTCCCATCGCTGCTCAGCGAGCCAAAATATGGTGACGAAGATATATTCTGTGGGTTTTCGAGCAAAATACTTTTGCTTACCTGAATACCATGAAGCCTTATATTCTTTTTGTTGGCTTTAATATTTTCATCTTTGGCAAAAAGCACAGATGTAGCAATTAGCGCCCAATGATCTGCCTCCACCCTTAGCTTGCCTTTTCGCTTTTTGGCAAGATATGCAAGAGCATCGGCTGCGGCATTTAAATATTTAGGTTTATTGTTTAGTTCATATAGGCTTAACAAACCCAGGGCTGCCTCTCCAGGATAATACAATGAAGTCCAACTATCGTCTCTTTGTTTTTTTCCGGGATAATATTTGGAATAAAAACCTCCATTAGGTTTCTGCATAAAAAGCAAAAAATCGGCTATCATATCCAAAGTGTCGGCAGAAATAAAGCCGGCCTTTAATTTCTCAACGTTCGATAAAGCAAGCAAACCCAATCCATTGCCCCCCAACTTAACAATAGCTGTGCTACCGTCATTATTAATTTGAGGCCTGCTCCAAACACCCATAAGGTTATCATGCATTTTTATGGGAGCAAGCATATTTCTTTTTAAATAGCCGGCAGTTCTTACAACTGCTTCCAGGGCTCTCTTATCATTACTGTATTCATAATACCTACATAAGGCATAAACCGAACCCGCATGACGAAGCGTATTATATTTATGGTTTACTTCAACAGTTGAATCTTTATTCCTTTTATAGACAAATTTTCCGTCATCATCAATATTGTCCATAAGGTATTCGGCAGCAATAGTGATAGAAGAGCGCAATTTGGCTTTATCTATCTTCCTAATATTCAACTCATTAAAGGCCTTGCCGAAATCATACAACGGTTTAGGTTTTTCTTTTTTGATACTTAATAAGAGATATATTAAAATGGTTAAAAGAAGGATAGCCACCAAGATAGCATCGGGAGTCCTTATTTTTTTGCGTTTGAGCATGATGAAAAATTTTGAACAAATTACAAAAAAAAACGTCCCATGAAAATCATACATGGAACGTTCTTCAAAATTTCTAATTAAAACTAGTAAATCAAAGCCGAATTTCTATATCCCGTTATGTTTTTATACCAATCAGTATAAACTGCCCCACTGCTTTCAGCCCACTCGCCAAAGTGAAGATGCACAGCGTTAATATCTTGTTTTTCAATAGGATAGTCGAATGTTTGGGGAATATTTATCGCCCATGGTAAATTATTTGCAGTTATATAGTATCTTCCTTGCGACGATTTTGAATCATCGTCCCATATTCCAAGCATGGTCTCGTCGGCAAGATCGCTAGGAGCATAAAACGGCAGATGTACCTCATTGTCCCTATTACGGTCGATAATAAGGAAAGGGTTGAAATTACCTATATCCAACTGCGAATAAGTAACCGGACCACCACTGGCAAAACTACCACCTTCATAAAAATCTATTTCCAGGACTATGGTCTCAGGAGTAACATAAGGAGCGCTTTTATCGGTATTTACACCAATTCCAACACCCGGATGCGTCATGATGCGGTAGGAATCGTCATAAGCTATAAATGTTGCTTTCGATTGCCCGCTTTCAGTCCCGTTGGAAGCCAAATTAACATAGGTTCCTCCAGCCAAATCGTAACCGCTTACAGAAATTATTTGATCAGGATTTACATTTGGTAGTGTGAAACCAAATCCATTTCTAAAACCTGCACCAAAGGCTCTTATTGTAAATGAAGCTGTTATGTGCTCTATTTGCTCTGAAGTATTTTTTGTAATATCAAAATCATATTCAACAACTAAATCGTTAAAGTCGTAATCACCTTTGCTCGGCCATAAATCCTCATAAGCTAAAGTACCAGAATAATTGGTTACAACGGTATCATCATCATCGTCGTCGTCATCATCGTCATCATCATCGTCGTCATCATCATCATCGTCGTCATCATCGTCATCGTCATCGTCGTCATCATCGTCGTCGTCATCATCATCGTCATCGTCATCGTCGTCATCATCGTCGTCATCATCATCGTCGTCATCATCATCGTCGTCATCATCGTCGTCATCATCGTCGTCGTCGTCATCGTCATCATCGTCGTCGTCATCGTCGTCGTCGTCATCATCATCATCATCATCATCATCGTCATCGTCGTCATCGTCATCATCGTCGTCATCGTCGTCGTCGTCGTCATCGTCGTCTCCATCTGTTGTTGACTTAAATGAAGTTAAGAAGTTATAAGTCAATCTATTACCTATAGCAGGAACAATGGCAGGTTCATAATCAGAGCCATTTCCATAAACTACCAAAACCATTTCGTCAGCAGTAGGGATAGTAACCTTTGTTTGAAGATTGCTAGTTCCATCCTCTGAATGTCCTTTAAAATAAGTTGTTTTACCGTCGAGTGAGGTTATTTTAAGTGATTTTTGTTTAGTGTCCTCGGGTAAAATAATATCAACTGCCAGGGTTTTTATAAGTTTCCAGTCAAAAGTCCCGCTTACTACCAAGTCGTTCATACTTGTTTTAGTAAAACCACCAATATCCGATTGCGTATCCTGTAAGGGTTCAAATTTTTGGCAACTACTAATAAATGAAGCAATTGCTACAAAGAAAATGAAAATACGCGAAATGAACATTTCCTTATTAAAAATGTGTTTATTGAACGTCCTTGTCTTTACCTTAATTCTTTTCATGACTTTTACGTTTAGTTAAAAGCTAATTCTTCCGCATTAACTAAGGCAACAGCCATTCCATACAAGGAACAAAAGTGTTTAGTGTCTGTTAATCAATTAGATACACACATTTTCATATATCGCATATATTCCCATTGTCGGAATTTGTTTCCATAATGGAATACAATACTTCACAGGATTCATAATAAACCACATAGGGTCAGCTGAAAAAGCCTGTAGTGCATCATATACGAAGCCGCAAGGTGAAGATGTATAATAATACTGCGAGCCGCAGCAATGAAGTAGATGATGTAATGAAGTAGATGATGTACTACGGGCTAGCAAACAGGATTTTTCGAAAAAATGCACGCTTTTTTAATAAATCCTTGAAAAAAGTTCGCATTCGTAACTAACAAAAACCGTGTAACAATATATACCTCACGTTGTTAGGCGTTTTTCAGCAGGCCCTACATATCACAATCGATAAATCATACTAGGGTTTAGGCAAAAAAAAGCCGTCCTGCCTAAGGCAGGACGGCTTTATAAAATAATTAAATTATTTATTATTCTATTTCTATCATAAGAAAGTCTTTTGGCACCATTTGCTGTAGGCTTACGTAAAGCTTTTTAACCCTGCCATCGCAGGGAGCAACAATGGAGTTGCGCATCTTCATGGCTTCCAGAACCAGCATCACTTCCCCTTCTACAACTTTCCGGCCTGGTTTCACATTAATATCCACAATGGTCCCGGGAATAAAAGATTTAATCTTACATGGGTCGTATTCCTGATATCGAGGTCTGTTTTTGTACTTTTCAGTAAGGTTGGTCATATATTTACCACCATCAACAACAATAGAACTCAATCGTTTTCTTTTCTTTTTTTTATCTTCCATTTTTCAAGATATTAAAATGGTGGGATACCATGTTTCTTCTTAGGTATATTAACATCTTTTTGGGCTGATATCTCCAGGGCATGAATAATCATCGACCTCGTTTCGCCCGGTTCAATGACGGCGTCAACATAACCATAGGCTGCGGCAACATAAGGATTTGCAAACTTTTTCTTATATTCTTCAACTTTTTCTTTTCTAAGCTTATCAGGATCATCGGCCGACATGATTTCTTTTCTGAAAATAATATTTGCTGCTCCTTCGGGTCCCATTACGGCAATTTCGGCCGTTGGCCAAGCGAAAACAAAGTCGGCGCGCAGATGGTGTGAACACATTGCTATATAACCGCCTCCATAGGCCTTGCGCATAATAAGGGTGATCTTCGGCACGGTGGCCTCGGAATATGCATAAAGCAATTTGGCGCCATGGCGAATAACCCCTGCATGCTCCTGATCAACACCCGGGAGGTATCCGGGAAGATCGACAAGGGTAACCAAAGGAATGTTGAACGAATCGCAATACCTGATAAAGCGCGCGGCTTTATCCGAGCTGTCAACATCAAGCACACCGGCCAGATACATGGGCTGGTTAGCTACGTAGCCAACTGTTTTCCCATCCAAACGACCAAAGCCGATAACGATGTTTTGGGCAAACAATTCCATGACTTCAAAGAAATTGGAGTCATCGCTGATGGCCTTTATTACATCCCTTACGTCATAAGGTTGTTTGGCATCGCCCGGCATTATGTTGTCAATCTTATACTGACGAGTCTTAGGTGACTTTTTAGGGTAGTTTTTTGCTTTTGCGGAATTATTCCATGGGATATAACTGGCAAGGCTTTTTATCTGGCTAAAACATTGCTCTTCGCTCTCGGCATAAAAATGTGCATTACCGGTGGTTTCGCAATGAACCCTAGCACCACCCAAAGCTTCCATGGATATTTCCTCGCCCAGGACAGTTTTGATGACCTCAGGCCCGGTTATGAACATTTTGGAAATATTCTCGACAACAAAAACGAAGTCCGTCAAGGCTGGCGAATATACCGCACCACCAGCACAAGGCCCCAGAATAACCGATATTTGTGGTATGACCCCCGAAGCCAGGGTGTTCCTGAAGAAAATCTCGCCATAGCCTGCCAGGGAGTTTACGCCTTCCTGAATACGGGCGCCACCTGAGTCATTAATCCCGATTATGGGCACTTTCAGCTTAAGGGCATGATCCATTATCTTGGTTATCTTTTTTGCATGCATCCATCCCAAGGAACCACCTGCAACCGTAAAGTCCTGTGCATAAATACAAACCGGATGCCCCATCAACAAACCGGTACCTGTTATTACTCCATCCCCGGGGAGATATTTCTTGTTCATGTCGAAGTCCTTAGCGGCATGTTCGACAAACAAATCGTATTCGTGAAACGATTTAGGATCAAGCAACTTGATAATCCTTTCGCGTGCAGTAAGCTTGCCAATGGCCTTTTGTTTCTCAATGGCCTTGTCTCCCCCACCCTTAAGCGCGTTGCGCATCCTGTTTCTTAAATCTGTAGATTTCTGTTTTAAACCCATTTTAATGGTTTTAGTTTACACAAAAAAAGAGATAAGCCCAAATATGTTCTATTATAATATATGTATAACCTATCTCAATCGGCTGCAAAAATATACCAAATAACCCAAATGTCAACTATTTTGTATTTTTAAAAACTTTTTATTTACATGAATCAACTTATAAAATGAATATAAATACCTGATAATGAACGCAGAAGATATAAGAGAATACTGTCTGGGCAAGAAAGAAACTACCGAAAGTTTCCCTTTCGACGACACAACCCTGGTTTTTAAGGTCCTGAACAAAATGTTTGCACTGGTAAATCTTGACGGCGAATTAAGGCTAAACCTCAAATGTGATCCGGCTAAAGCCATTGAACTAAGGGAACGGTACAGCTCTGTTATTCCAGGATATCACATGAACAAAAAACTATGGAATACGATTTTAGTCAACGGTAGTATCGACAACAATCTCCTCAAGGAATGGATAGATGATTCATACGATTTAATTGTGGGGAAAATGCCTAAAAAGGATAGGGATTTGCTATGATCTTTTTTCTCAATAACCAGTAGCATTTCATAATTTTCAGAATTATTATCACTATTTATTGATGGCATTTACTTAGTTTTGCCAAGTATTTCAAAAAGCAATGCAATGGATAATTCATCATTTAAAAATGCAATATTAGCAGGCATCCCCGAGCGTTTGCCCGAACCGAAAGCATACGACATCAGCATAAGTCATGCACCGAAGCGAAAGGATATCCTAAGCTATGAAGAAAAAAAACTGGCCTTAAAAAATGCTTTAAGATATTTCCCGGCCAAACACCATGCTGTTTTGGCTTCTGAATTTGCCAATGAGTTAAAAAAACACGGCAGGATTTATATGTATAGGTTTATCCCAGATTATAAAATATATGCCCGCCCTATTGACGAATATCCAGCCAAGTCGGAACAGGCAGCTGCGATAATGCTTATGATACAAAACAACCTGGACTTTGCCGTTGCCCAGCACCCACATGAATTAATAACCTATGGCGGTAACGGTGCCGTTTTTCAAAACTGGGCTCAATACACTCTTTGCATGCAATATTTGGCCACGATGACCGACGAGCAAACATTGGTAATGTATTCCGGCCACCCCATGGGCTTATTTCCGTCTCACAAAGATTCACCTCGTGTGGTAGTGACTAACGGCATGGTAATCCCGAATTATTCATCGCAGGACGAGTGGGAGAAATTCAATGCCCTGGGAGTATCCCAATACGGACAGATGACGGCAGGCTCTTATATGTACATTGGGCCACAGGGAATTGTTCACGGCACGACGATTACAGTAATGAACGCTGCAAGAAAAGTTGCCAAGATCGATGAAGACCCTTTTGCAGGAAAACTTTTCCTTACCGCTGGATTGGGCGGCATGTCGGGAGCACAGCCAAAAGCAGGAAATATTGCCAAGGTGATTTCCGTAGTAGCCGAAGTAAATCCTTCTGCAACTCATAAACGTCATGAACAAGGCTGGGTTGATGAACTTATCTCCGATTTGGACGAACTTGTCAAAAGAGTTAGAAAGGCAAAAGAGAACAAGGAAGTAGTGTCGATAGCCTACGATGGCAATATAGTCGATGTTTGGGAAAAGTTCGACGAGGAAAACATATTCGTGGATCTGGGTTCCGACCAGACCTCATTGCACAACCCATGGGCAGGAGGCTATTATCCTGTTGGATTATCCTATGAAGAATCTAATAAAATGATGGCAGAAAATCCAGTTCTTTTTAAAGAAAAAGTTCAAGAAAGCCTAAGGCGTCATGCCGATGCCATAAATAAGCATACGGCAAAGGGCACTTATTTCTTCGATTATGGCAACGCATTTCTTTTGGAAGCCTCCAGGGCCGGTGCTGATATAATGGCCGAAGACGGAATTACCTTCAGGTATCCATCTTATGTTCAAGACATTATGGGGCCCATGTTTTTCGATTACGGTTTTGGGCCTTTCCGTTGGGTATGCAGTTCCGGCAAAGCCGAGGATCTTGAAACATCCGATATGATTGCCGCTAATATCCTTAATGAAATTATGCAAAACTCCCCTGCTGAGATACAAAGCCAGATGGCTGATAACATACAATGGATTAAAGGGGCTAGGGAAAACAAACTCGTTGTTGGTTCGCAAGCAAGGATTTTATATGCCGATGCGGAAGGAAGGATGAAGATTGCCGAAGAATTCAATAAGGCTGTTGCTGATGGCAGATTATCGTCTCCGGTTATCTTAGGCCGCGACCATCATGATGTGTCTGGCACCGACTCCCCATTTAGGGAAACATCGAATATTTATGATGGCTCTAGTTTTACAGCCGATATGGCAATCCAAAATGTTATCGGCGACTCCTTTAGAGGCGCCACATGGGTTAGTATTCACAATGGCGGCGGCGTTGGCTGGGGAGAAGTTATAAACGGAGGTTTCGGAATGGTGTTGGATGGCAGCAAGGATGCCGACCGTCGCCTTAAGTCTATGCTTTTCTGGGATGTAAACAACGGCATTTCCCGCAGGAACTGGGCCCGAAACGAAGGCGCTACCTTTGCCATTAAAAGGGCTATGGAAGAAAATCCCAACCTTAAAGTTACTTTGCCTAATATTGCCGATGAGGATCTAATTAATGCTGTCTTGGATTTTTAGGGGATTTTTCCCAACGAGTTTTTATCAATATCCCATTTGACCTGTACAAGGCCGTTTCGATAGCCGGTTACTTCGGCAGCAAACTCTTCCTGATCCGCGAGACCGGCCTCTATCTGTTTTTTTTCCTTTACGCTTAACGAATAGCTTGAGCTAACTATATTGAGTGCGGCATGGAATTTTTTGTCCACTACATACTCGTTCTTGTGCTTCCCGGACCTGCCGTCAACCTTGTTCACAAGCACGCTCACGGTTTTGCCGAACAAACTTAGTTTCCCCAATACATCCTTGTCAATGCTTTCAGCTATCGAAAGGCTTCCCCTTAGCAAACTTTTGGAAACCGGTTTTCTCTTCTCAGGCCTTTTGCTTATTTCTGCTATCTCGGGCGAACAGTCCCAGATAACGTGCAAGATCGAGTTTTCATAATCAACCTTAACAACCCTGCAATGGATTATATCATCATGAACCAACCTGTTTAGTGCCCCATTAATGTCAGGGCCGGGTTTGTGGTAATATCGTTCTTCCTTACTTAGAAGGGCAATGTAGTCATCATTGTAAACAAAGCTAATCCTGTCCCCCGTATGCAGGACCCTTAGGCCCACAACTGCATTTTCCAGTTTGTGCAAGTCATTGTAAGAATCCTGTTCCCAAGGCAATATGCTTATAATGCCATTGACGTTTTTTCGACGGAGGAAATCCCTGTTACCGATTAGGCTTATTTCCGACATAGAGTTCCATAATACGTGAAGCTGTTGGCTGCGGTTGTTTACTCTGAGTATCTTACAAGTAATCACATCCCCACCAACAAGTCTTTTAACAGCTCGCTTATAAAGTTCGATGCCAAGTTCCGACTTTTTAGGGGCACACAGTTTCGATTTGAATTTACCATGCGCATAAAATGTCAATTGTTTGTTGTCATGCTCAAAAACATTTACCTGGATGTTGTTATATAATAAATCGTCGAATTTTTCTTTAAACCATTGATATTTGTCTTCATTACAACCAAATATAAGTTTTCCCTCATTATTCTTGCCCCAATAAGCTATTTCGATTGTTTGCCCTTCCGCAAGAATATCAATATCCAATGGCGAGTTCATGTTGTTTTTGTGCATCAATCCGAAAAACGAACCGTATTTCCATCCAAAATGTATTCCTGCGTCAACAAAAACACCAAATATAGTTTTGCTGACTACAATGGATTTATATGTCTCCCCCACTTTTATCTCAGGTATTTGATCATTAATTCTGCAAGCCACGACCTGGCATGAAAAAGGCAAAGTCTTTATGTTCACAACTTTACAAGACAAGACTTTTCCAATTAAGCTAGGCGAGACAACTCGCCATTGATATAGGCAACAATAATTCCACGGCATGTCCCGGAAATTAAGTTTGGAATACAAACCATTAACTTTAACCAAAAAACCGTCATGGAGCTTTTTTTCAATTCGCATGTTGATAGACTCGTCATCAGTAAAGGCTTTTTCAAGTTCTCTTATCAACCTTATAATATAAGGTTTCCTGAGGAACAAGGTCAGGTTGTTAAGCTGTGTTGCGACTTTGTTCCATTCTTTTAGGCTTATAATTGCCTGATGCATACCTTTGTCGTTTTTGTTATAACTTCCCCAAAATTAATAAAAATTTATTAGAACAAAACCCCGCAACAATAAAGCTACGGGGTTTCAGTACACATTTTCATGAACGCAAATCCTATCAAGTCTTTGTTCAGAATCCGAAAGCCTCTTTTACTTTTCCGACATAATCGAGTGCTTCCCAGGTAAAAAGTTCAACTTCAACTTCGAGGTCGCCTTCATAAGGATTTTTAAATTTTTTAAGCACTACTTTATTTTCCCTGCCCATATGACCATAGGCAGCAGTTTCCAAATAAATAGGATTCCTTAATTTAAGTCTTTCCTCAATCGCTTTCGGACGCATATCGAAAAGCAAACTTACCTTTTCGGCAATCTCAGAATCATGAAGACCATTTTTTGCTGTACCATAAGTATTTACAAAAATATTCATCGGTTTAGCAACCCCAATTGCATACGAAACCTGAACCAAAACTTCATCGCAGACACCTGCAGCAACAAGGTTTTTAGCAATATGACGGCTTGCATAAGCTGCGGAGCGGTCAACTTTTGATGGGTCTTTTCCAGAAAACGCACCACCGCCGTGGGCACCTTTTCCACCATAGGTATCAACAATAATTTTTCTTCCGGTTAAGCCGGTATCCCCGTGTGGGCCCCCGATTACAAATTTACCGGTAGGGTTTACGTGATAAGTGATTTTATCGTCGAAAAGAGCCTGGATTTTTGCGGGCAACAATTTATAAACCCTTGGAACAAGAATGTCGATTACATCCTGCTTTATTTTCGAGAGCATTGTTTCGTCCTTGTCAAAATCGTCATGCTGAGTAGAAACAACAATGGTATCGATGCGGATAGGTTGATTGTTATCGTCATATTCAATGGTTACCTGTGATTTCGAATCGGGACGCAAATAAGTCATCTGTCTGCCTTCGCGGCGAATTTCCGCCAGTTCATAAACCAGCAAATGAGATAACTCAAGCGATAGTGGCATATAATTATCAGTTTCGCGACTAGCGTAACCGAACATCATACCCTGGTCTCCTGCACCCTGGTTCAAAGGGTCCTTACGCTCGACGCCCTGGCGGATATCGCCCGACTGCTCGTGTATTGCCGACAAGACCCCGCAGGAATCCCCATCGAACTTATACTCACTCTTTGTATAGCCAATTTTGTTTATGACATCGCGGGTTACCCCTTGAACGTCAACATAGGTTTTAGAGAAAACTTCACCTGCAACAACAACCTGTCCTGTTGTAACCAAAGTTTCAACAGCTACTTTGGAATCTTTGTCGTATGCCAGGAAATAATCGAGCATGGCATCCGAGATCTGATCTGACACCTTATCGGGATGACCCTCCGATACCGATTCAGAAGTAAATAAATATGACATCTTTTAATTTTTAAAACGTTAAAACTAAAGGAATGGTTTGATTGGAGAGGCTAAAACTTGGTTTAGCATTTTTTATTGTGGTTGCAATCAATCAAATCTTTCCACTGTTAATTTTTCCTATTTGGAATGTGCAAATGTATAAAAAAATTCATCCGCTGGGAAAAACGGATAATTTTTTTTAGGAACTATCTTGTAAGCTTACGGAAAATATCCTCCATGCTCGATTCAACCCTTGAAAGCGACAGAACACCAAATCCTTTTGAAACGGCAAAATTAAAGATGTCCTCGCGTATATCCATATTTGATTTTGAACTTATCAGCCATACATTATCGCCTGCCTCCGTAACCTTATCGACAGAACTGATGCGAAGAAGCATATTTTTGTTCACAAGCCCCTTAAACTCAACTTGAAACGTCAATTGTTCGTTGGTAATCCCCGAAAGCTTGGAAGTATTTTCATCGGCAACTATTTTTCCTTTATCTATAATTAGCACCCTGCTGCAGACCGCCTCAACCTCCTGCATGATATGCGTGGAGAGGATAACCGTTTTCCTTTTGCCCATTTCAGAAATTATCTTTCTGATGTCAACAAGCTGGTTGGGGTCGAGGCCGGAAGTGGGCTCGTCTAGTATCAACAGTTCTGGGTCATGGATTAATGCTTGCGCAAGGCCCACTCTCTGTCTATAGCCCTTCGACAAGGCGCCTATTTTCTTTTTTTTCTCTATTCCGAGGCCCGTAAGCTCTATGATTTCATCGATGCGCTTTTTTACATTGAACGATGTCGGGTACATCCTCAGAACAAACGAAAGATACTCTTTCACATACATATCAACATAAAGGGGGTTGTTTTCAGGGAGATATCCCAGATGCCTCCTTATTTCCATTTGATGCTCATCGACGATTTTCCCGTTCACCACGACACTTCCGGAACTTGCAGGGATATATGCTGTCAGTATTTTCATCAATGTGGTTTTACCTGCACCGTTTGGGCCAAGCAAACCAACAACTTCGCCTTTCCCAATATTTAGGCTAACATGGTCGAGGGCTTTTTGCTTGCCGTAAAGCTTAACCAGATCCTTTATTTCTACCGAATACATCACAAAACTATTAAGGGGCAAAAATAGCAAAAACCATTAGAGCTTATACATTGTTTAAATATGCAATCATTAATAATTCAAAAAAAACATTGCTTTTATCTCAACGCTCGCCATTGATTAACTGTTATTTTTAATATATTTGGGGTGTTCATCTTAAAAATCTAAAAAATGCTCGTAAAAACATACGGTAGCGCCATTGAAGGAATAAATGCAATTTTAATTACCATCGAGGTCAACATCAGCGGAGGCACGGGTTTTCATCTGGTTGGCCTTGCCGACAATGCTGTAAAAGAAAGCCAGACAAGGATAATTTCGGCTCTTATCAACAACAATTTACACTACCCTAAACTTAGGATAGTGGTGAACATGGCTCCTGCCGACATCAAAAAAGAGGGGTCGGCCTATGATTTACCAATTGCGATAGCTATGCTTGCCGCGTCAAATCAATTGGAGGCGGATAAGCTTGCGGAATATATGATAATGGGTGAACTATCGCTTGACGGAGGGATAAAGCGCGTAAAAGGAGCGCTCCCCATGGCCATAAAAGCCAGGGATGCAGGACTAAAACGGCTGGTTGTCCCTATGGAGAACGTTAAGGAAGCCGCGGTTGTGGAGGGCATCGAAGTATTTGGCATGAATCATTTAAAAGATGTCATCGACCTGTTAAACGGCGAATCGGGGTCCAGGCCTTTTTTTATTGACTTAAAGAACCGCATTCTTTCGCAAACAAGCGATTATCCATTTGATTTCGAGGACGTCAAAGGTCAGGAGAACATAAAAAGGGCTTTGGAGATCGCTGCCTCCGGAGGACATAACTTAATTATGATAGGCCCTCCCGGATCCGGCAAGACCATGCTTGCGAAAAGGCTGCCTTCCATACTGCCGCCCATGGGCTTGGAAGAGGCCTTGGAGACTACAAAAATACATTCGGTAGCAGGAATTTTAAAAGGCGACACATCGCTCGTTGCCGAACGCCCTTTCCGCTCGCCCCACCATACCATAAGCGATGCCGGCCTGGTGGGTGGAGGCACTTATCCACAGCCCGGGGAGATTTCCTTAGCCCAAAACGGCGTATTGTTCCTGGACGAGCTTCCCGAATTCAAAAGGACGGTGCTGGAGGTCATGCGCCAACCAATGGAAGACAGGATAGTAACGATTTCCAGGGCCAGGGTAACGGTAAATTTCCCCGCCAGCTTTATGCTTATCGCATCCATGAACCCTTGTCCGTGCGGTTATTATAACGATCCCGGCAAGGAGTGCGTATGCTCTCCCGGAATAGTCAAATCATATTTGAACAAAATTTCCGGGCCCCTGATGGACCGCATCGACCTTCATGTGGAGGTAACGCCGGTTCCTTTCAAAGATCTGACAACTGCGCCAAAGGGAGAAAAAAGCCAAGACGTCAGGAACAGGGTGATCGAGGCAAGGAAAATCCAGGAGGAAAGATTCCAAGGCCGCACAGATATTTTCTGCAATGCCCAGATGAGCTCGAAAGATATAGATAAATATTGTAACTTGCGTCCTGAAGGCTTGGGTTTGCTTAAAAGGGCCATGGAACGACTAAGCCTGTCGGCAAGGGCATTCGACAGGATCAAGAAAGTCAGCAGGACAATTGCCGACCTTGACAGCTCCAATGAAATCGCCGAAAGCCATCTGGCAGAAGCCATACAATACAGGAGCCTCGACAGGGAAAGCTGGGGCAGCTAAAAATAATTATATGAGATTCTTCGATAAGCTTATATTCAGGGTTACATTATCCATAATGATACCCGTGGTCATCATTTCCATTGTTATTTCATGGCTGCTGTTGAAAAACATAACCCATCAGACCGAGCTTGAATACACTAACTATCTGGAGAAAGTAGTCTTTAACTATGTTGACCATATAGATGCATCACTGGGGAACATTTCGGCAAACGCCCGCAAAGACTCCAGGTTCATCGAGTCTTTAAACGATTTCAGCTCGGATGATTTGATAAAGCTGACCAACAACAACCTGAACAATGACAGCCTGATCTTCGGATCGGGAATATTCTTCGACGAAGACACCAACCCTTTCGATGGCAGGCTCGCTTATGTTTATTCATACCGCAGCGGGGACAGTATCAAACAACAGCTTGTTGACAAGATGACCGACAGCATAAAATATGATTATATCAAAGAACAGCCCGAATGGTGGAGGATACCTGCCAACTATAACCGTAGCGGATGGACTCACCCGTATTTCGACACCTTATCAGGCAGGTCGAATATAATAACATATTTTTATCCTTTCTTTTTCGATGATGTGTTCTCAGGCATTACGACCATCGACATTTCCCTGGGCGTGCTGGAAGAATGGCTGATAAGAGAGCACAAAACAATGCAAAAAAATCTTGAAACAAACACATTTATTATATCGAACGACACTACAATAATCCTTTCCGACCAAAAGGACAGAATAGGGAAAAAAGTGTTCACAAACGATTCCTCCAACAATTACCGCTTCAACTTGGATCAATCAATAAGTATATTAAACAAAACCCTTGCAGGCGAATCAGGCATGGGCCGCATCTCCTCCATTGACGGAAAAAAGAAGTTCATCGTTTTTTTTTCACCGATACACTCAACGGATTGGTCGATCATCTCTTTGATTCCTTATAAATTGATAAGCGACAAAGTGAAGAAAAGCACTTTCAGGGTGTTTTTCTTGATCATAATCTTCAACCTTGTGCTGATATTGATCATCTTCCTGATTGCAAGATATATCAGCAAGCCCGTTACAACCCTCAGCAGGCTCTCGCTCAAGATAGCAAACGGGGACTATTCGGAAACTATAAACATCAGCAGCAAGGATGAGATTGGCGTGCTGGCCAGCAACTTCAAGCTGATGAAAACCAACCTTAAGAAAAGAGAAAAAGAAATCAACGAAGCCAATAATAAATACAGGATTATCTTCGACAACTCACCCATTGGCATCTTGTATATCGACGACAACCATAAGGTTGTTTCATTCAACAAAAAGTTTTTTGAACTATTAGGTGGCGGAAAAGCCAAGGCTGATCATGTTATAGGAGAAAGCGTATTTGAGTTTATGGCTGAGAAGGAACATAAAGATATATTGAGGGAATCGACAAAAACTGGTAAACACAGAAGTTATACAGCTGAATCCCCAAGTAATCCGGAGACGTTCATTCAAGTGAACATTAACCCTATTAATAACAGGAGCAAGAATAATCTGGGTGCTATAATTACCGTTGAGGACATTACCGAACAAATAAAAAATACAGACCTCGAAATAAGAACGAAAGCAGCCGTTAAGGCCAGTGAGGCGAAGAGCTTGTTCCTTGCGAACATGAGCCACGAAATAAGAACACCAATGAACGCCATTATCGGGTTATCGCACCTGATGGGGAAAACCAAGCTTAACGATAAGCAGGCCAACTACTTGAAAAAGATTAACAGTTCCGCAAAAATGCTTTTGGGGATAATTAATGATATCCTGGACTTCTCGAAGATCGAAGCCGGAAAACTCAGCCTGGAATATTCCAATTTTAACCTGGAGCAAATGTTAATGGACATAAATAATATTTTCTCTTATACGGCGGCCCAAAAAGGACTGGAATTCATCCTTTTTATCCATAATGAAGTCCCAAAGGAGGTAAAAGGGGACGAACTTAGGTTTAAACAAATATTGATCAACCTATTAAGCAATGCCATTAAATTTACACATAAGGGCGAAATTGAGGTCAGCATCAAGGTTAAGGAAAAGAACAAAAAGAACATCCGATTAGAGTTCAATGTAAGGGATACCGGTATCGGAATGGACGATGAACAAAAGTCAAAGGTTTTTGGGGCATTCAGCCAGGCCGACGAAAGTACCACAAGAAAATACGGGGGTACCGGCTTAGGCCTTTCCATAACTAAAAGATTGGTTGAAATGATGGATGGGAAAATCCGCATTGAAAGCGAACCGGGCATAGGCACAACTTTTTCTTTTGATGCTAAACTGGAACAGGTAAAGCAGGAAAACCAGCTGCAGTTTCTGCCATCTCCCGACCTTGAAGGAACAAAAGTACTCCTTTGTGACGATAATGCTTCTGCCAGGCTGGTGGTTTCCAGCATCCTTAAGTCGTTCTCTTTTAAACCGGAAGAATTCGATAACGGAACCTCTCTTATAAAAAAACTGGAATCAGCGATGGAGGAAGAGTTCCGTTTATTGATCCTTGACTGGCAAATGCCTGGAATGGATGGGATTGAGGCAGCAAAAAGGATAAACAGCAGCAAAAAAATAACGCACAAGCCTAAGATAATACTACTTACGGCCTATAGCGAAACAAATTTTGAAGAAATGGAACTGACGGGAATAGATGCCATTCTTTATAAACCTGTTACCAATTCGATCCTGTTTGATACCATTATGAACGTTTTTGGCAAAGATGTGCCCAAAAGACATGAACAAATAAGTGACGATACCTTAAACACTGATAAACTAAAGGAGTATGCAGGGGCAAGGATATTACTTGTTGAAGATAACGAAATAAACCAGGAAGTTGCCACTGAGATGTTGGAGTCGATGGGCCTTGCTGTTGAAGTGGCCGGCAACGGCAAAATTGCAGCCACCAAGGTATTGGAATCAAAAGCCTCGAAATACAGCCTTGTTTTCATGGATTTGCAAATGCCTGTTATGGACGGGTTTACGGCAGCCAAAACAATAAGGGGCAATAGTGATTATTTAGGTGTCCCTATAATAGCTATGACGGCCGACATCATGGAGGGGGTAAGGGAAAAATGCCTTGAGTTTGGCATGAAGGGCTTTGTTTCAAAACCAATCAATCCCGCGGAAGTTGTAAAGGCTATCATTAATTGGGCCGTTAAACCCGAAAAACCGGCCAAAACAAAGACACGCAAAAAAATTGACTCCTCAACTAAATTGGATTTCGATTTTACAAAGCTTAAGAATATCGACTTCAAAGAAGGTCTTGGCAGGGTAAACAGCAACAAAAAAACATATATCAATATTCTAAGAAAGTTCGCGGATAATTATAGCAACATCATACAACAACTAATTGCTGACATTAAAGCAAATGACGAGGATGCAGTTCGCAGGAAACTTCATTCATTAAAAGGTGTTTCAGGAAATATTGGCGCCAACAACCTTCATGAAATTTCAAAGCAAACCGAAAGCGGGTTTAAGAACGGGATACCTGATAATGCCGAACAACTTTTAAGCAATATTGAAGCAATGATAAAACCCATAATAAAATCTATCAAAGACTCTGATATTCAAGCGGGCACAAAAGACAAAAGCCGGGAGGAGCTTGTTTTGACCGAAATAATAATAGATGAAATAAAAAAGGCCATCGAACTACTGGACGAATCTGACCCTGACGGAATTGAATTGATAGAAAAAATAAACTTCGGTGGCAAATACAAAAACATAAAGCAAGAAATCAAAAAATCATTGGATAATTATGATTTCGAGGCGGCAAAAAAAATACTGACTAATATCGTAGATATTTAACATGGAAAATCATTTACTTGACAAAACCATTCTAATTGTTGACGACACACCGGAGAACATAGACGTTTTAAACGGTTTGCTGTCCGATTTTAAGCGTAAAATAGCAACCAATGGCGAAAAGGCCCTGAAAATTGCTTTGAGCGACAACCCTCCCGATTTAATTCTTCTGGACATCATGATGCCCGGAATGGACGGTTACGAAGTGTGCCAAAAACTCAGGCAGGATAAACGCACGCTGGAGGTTCCGGTGATATTCCTAACGGCGAAAACCGAGAAAACAGATATCGTAAAGGGATTTGAAGCCGGCGGGCAAGACTATGTTACAAAGCCCTTCGACGCACGCGAGCTTATGGAAAGGGTGAAAACCCAACTAAAGCTCCGGTATCAGCAGGAACTGCTTAAGAACATGAACGCTGTGCTGGAGCAAAAAGTAGAGGAGCGCACCGCCGAGCTCGACAAGGCTAATGCTCAGCTTCTTTCGCTCGACGAGGCAAAGAACCAGTTCCTGATGCTCATAAGCCACGAAATAAGGACACCGCTGAACGGTATCGTTGGTTCCACATATTTTTTAAGTGATTCAATAGACGACCCCGAACTGCAGGAATTTCTTGAAATGTTGAAGGAATCTGTTGACAGGCTCGACAAATTCTCGAAAACAGCCCTCGAAATAACACAGATGCAGACCATCGGAAGGGAATTGGACAAGAAATCACTTGACATAAACTCCATAATCACAAAAATAATTGAAGACAAAAAAAACAGTGCCGAGGAAAAAAGCATCAATACCATAGTGGAACTTACTAAAAACCTTCATATAAAAGGTCTGGAAAACTACTTCCAGCGAAGTATTGAGGAACTCATCGGGAATGCCATCAAATTCTCAGATGAAAAAACTGACATCAAGGTCAGGACTTTTGAAGAGGACGGAAACATAAAAATCAGCGTAAGCGACAAGGGCGAGATAATCCCCCTGGAAAAGATAGAAGAAATAATAAAACCTTTCGGGCTTGCCCAAAAACATTACGACAAGCACTCCGGGTTAGGGCTTGCCTATGTCAGGAAATACCTCGATATTCATGATGCATCACTTGAGATCAAAAGCAATAAGGAAGAGACGGTAATTACGCTTATCTTTGGTCTTTGAAGATTGAGGGTTTAAATGTGCAATGGTGCAAATGTTCAAATGTTTAAGGGTTTGATGAGCATTGAGGACATGAAGTATAAAGCAATGAAAAATATAAATTGTTTGTTGAGCACTAAGTGTTTATTTATAAAGCGGGGAATAAGCAATTCTCAAGATATGATGAGCAATGATCAACAACTATCAAATAAAATACAATAATAATATGCTAAAGAAAATATCGTTGAACGAACTCAATGCCCTCAACAAAGGGACTATGATGGAGTGGATGCAACTGGAGTATATTGAAGCCGGTGAAGGCTACCTTAAAGCCAGGATCCCGATTGAACGCAACCTTCAGCCTATGAGGATATTGCATGGCGGTGCCAGCCTTGCCTTGGCAGAAACCGTTGCGGGCCTTGGTTCGGCGCTAATAGTCGATTTGGATATATTTGACGTGAAAGGCGCCCAGGTCAGCGCCAACCATATCGGCTCGGCAACGGAAGGCTTTGCAACAGCCGAGGGGAAACTTATCCATAAAGGTAAAAACACCCATGTCTGGAACGTTGAGGTTTGCGATGACGATGGGCGACCAATTTCAATTTGTAGAATAACGAATTTTTTGATAAAAAAATGAGCTTTTTCAAAAAAAACATAATTAACCTACTGGTTAAAAAGGGGGTAACCTTTGCCATTTTTCGTTTGCCGAACTCAAAGCAGACAAACCTAATAGTCCAGAAAACAAACGGTCTTCACAAAACCGAATTCGAGGACATAGAAAATGTTGACGCATTTGTGGTTGCTGAGTTCAGAAGTGCCAAAACAAACATCATCAAATATATCAAAGCCGACTTTTCATATAAAACATCTGATGACATTTCAGGACTGACAAAGTATCTGAAAGGCCTCAGAAATCATGAGAACACAGCCCCTAACAATCAATATGCTTATTTGAGCAAGATTGAATATCTGGGGAAAACAGATTATATAATCGATAAGCTAAAGGCCGACGAGCTCCATAAGATCGTTATCTCGCGCATATCCGCGATGGAACTGGCTTCCCGGCTGGATCTTGACAGCTTTATTGAAAAAAGCCTCGAAAAATACCCGGAAGCCTTTGTTTATCTCATTAGCAGCAACGAAACAGGTATTTGGACAGGTGCCAGCCCCGAGCTTCTGTTGAACAAAACTGAAGGCCATTGCGAAACCTGTGCCATAGCCGGAACCCAGCTGTTAAGTGAATACGACAAGTTTCATTTCTGGGGGCAGAAAGAGCTTGAAGAGCAACAAATGGTTAGCGGATATATCGAGAAGCTTCTTTCGGAACTGGGCATAAAGGATTATACGGCAAAAGGACCGGAAACAATTAGCGCCGGGGATATCGTTCATTTGAAAACGACTTTTAAGATAGAGGCATCGGCTTTAAGCGATAAACTCGGGGTCTTCATAAAAGGCCTGCACCCTACTCCGGCAGTTTGCGGTTTGCCGAAAGCTGCAGCCTTCCGGATGATTGAAAACGCCGAATCGCACAACAGGGAACTTTATACTGGATTCATCGGCCCTTGGAACCTCCATGGCACTTCGCAACTGTTCGTGAACTTACGCTGCGCCAAAATATTAAACAATAAAGTGCTGTTTTATGTTGGTGGGGGGCTTACGGCCTCCTCCGATGCCAAGGCCGAATGGCAGGAAACAGTAAACAAAACCAAAACTCTGTTGTCGGTTATCGAAAATTTGTGAAATTTGCACAATGACTTCCGATAAAAAAAACATAAGCCTGCTGGCGGATATTTTTGTTAAACATGGATTGACTAACATCATAATTTCTCCCGGGTCAAGGAATGCGCCCATAATTATAAGTTTTGCCAACAATCCCAAAATCAATACTTTCACGATTGTTGACGAGAGAAGTGCGGCATTCTTCGCCTTGGGCATGGCCTTGCAAACAGGAAAGACAACCGCAATCGCTTGCACATCGGGAAGTGCGGCCTTAAACTACGCCTCGGCAATTTCCGAAGCGTATTATCAAAAAATCCCTCTCTTAATCCTTACTGCCGACCGGCCCCAACATTTAATAGATGTTGGCGACGGACAAACTATCAGACAGAATGAGGTTTTTAAGAATTATGTCAAGAAATCGTGTTCGCTACCGCTTGAAATAAATTCAGAAGCGGAGAAAAACAAATGCGAGCAACTTATAAACGAGGCTATTAACACATGTATTTCCCCACGGCCGGGCCCAGTTCACATAAATATCCCTTTCAACGAACCCCTATATAATACTGAGGAAGAGAATTTTGCCGGCAAGGCCGAAACATTGATTTTTAAAAATACATTGCCAGATGAGAATGTTCAACAGATTGTTACAGAAGCAAACCGATGCAAAAAACTGATGATTCTTGTTGGGCAAGCCAAACCTGACAAGGAACTAAACGAAACAATAAACAATATCTCAAAGCATGAAAACATTGTGGTCTTAAGCGAAACCACTTCTAACATTTATGGGGAAAACATTATCGACACCATTGACAATGTGGTTTCAACTCTTGACGAGGAAGATTTAAAAAGTTTTAAGCCCGATATTTTAATAAGCATAAAAGGACAGGTTGTCTCCAAGATGATCAAGAAATTCTTCAGAAACAACAAACCGTCAAAACATTATCATATTTCTCCCTCAGGAGAAAAAATGGATACTTTTTTCTGCTTAACAGATGCTATCGGAGCAAATGAAACCGAATTTATCAAGTCCCTTTCGGAGAAGTCAACTCCTGTTGAAAGCGATTTTTCTTCATTATGGAAACAAAGAAAGAATAATGTTGACCTAAGTAGGGATGAATACCTAAATAAATTAGGATACTCTGATTTCAAAGTATTTGAGTCAATAATCAATCGCCTTCCCGAAAAAACAAGCCTTCACCTCGGAAACAGCACCCCGGTAAGGTATTCACAATTGTTTGGAAGCAAAAAGGGCGTTGTTTACAATTCAAACAGAGGTGTCAGCGGCATTGACGGACAGGTTTCTACAGCTGCAGGATATTCATTTTATTCTGACAAGCTGAATGTTTTAATAAGCGGGGATCTTGGGTTTTTCTATGATTCCAACAGCCTGATGAACAACTATCTTAAACCAACTTTAAAGATTATCGTCATAAATAATTCAGGAGGCGGCATATTCCGTTTTATACCGGGGCCGGACACAACTCCAAACATGGAAGAGTCTTTCGTGGCAAAGCACAACTGGAAAGCCGAATATATCTGTAAAGCTTTTGATATAGGCTACCTAAAAGCCACCAATCAGAATGAAGTCGAGCAGGCTTTGGATGAGTTCTTTATTGTTAAATCAAAAACCCAGGTCCTGGAGATATTTACCCCTTCCGATAAAAGCGCCTTGATCCTGAGGGAGTATTTTAAAGTAATTTCCAAAAACATTTGACGAAAAACACAATAGTTCGTTAATGTTTTATAACATACACATTATCCAATACTTGCAAAACCCATAATAAATAAATGATAATCATGACGATCGGCACTTTGCTGGTTTGTGGCTTTGCGAGAAAAAAAACTGCACGCACTGTTATACAACAAAACAGGATAGAACAAACTGAAATGTTTTTGTTTCAAAATTGATATCTTTGCTGTCTAAATTCAAATAATGAAGGAAGATAATGAAGAACGTATTTTCAAGGAAGTGCCAAATGGCAAAGTTGGCTGGAAAAGCCCGTCGAATATTGCCTTGGTGAAATACTGGGGCAAAAAGCCCGGTCAGGTCCCGGCCAATGCCTCATTAAGCTTTACATTGCGCGAGTCGGTAACGGAAACCACTATTGAGTTCGAGCCCGCTTCAGGCGAAGGCTTTAAGCTGGAGTTTTTCCTCGATGGAATGAAGAATGAAAAATTCGCCGATAAAACAGTAAAATACTTCGAGAGCATTTCCAATAGCTTTCCGTTCATTAAGCAACTGGATTTCAAAATCCGTTCAAAAAACTCATTTCCGCATTCTGCGGGAATAGCATCCTCAGCTTCCGGAATGAGCGCCCTGGCTCTCTGCCTATGCGAAATTGAAAGAAAGTATTTTGATGAGTTTTCATCCGACGAGAAATTCTTTAAAAGAGCTTCTTATTTTGCACGTTTGGGATCCGGGAGCGCTTGCCGGTCAGTTTATGGCGGATTCGTCAGCTGGGGCGAAATAGAAGGGGTCAGGAACACTTCCAATATGTTCGGCAACAAAATAAATAAAAATATTGATAGTGTTTTCGATACTTTCCAGGACTCGATACTAATTGTTGATGCAGGCGAGAAAGAAGTCTCAAGCAGCCTGGGACATTCGCTAATGAACTCTAATCCGTATTCGCTCGGCAGGCTCAAACAAGCCGGAGAAAATATGATAAAGCTGATGGAGGTGATAAAAACCGGGGATCTCGGTGGATTTGTGAAAATTGTCGAATCGGAAGCACTCTCGCTCCATGCTATGATGATGACCTCAAACCCATATTTCTTACTTATGAAACCCAATACGATCTCGATTATCGAAAAAGTCAGGGAGTATAGGGGGGAAACCGGGATACAGGCTTGCTTCACCCTCGATGCCGGACCGAATGTTCACCTTATCTACCCTGATGAGAACAAAAAAGAGGTTAGGGATTTTATAGGCTCGGAATTGCTTAAGTTAACGGTAAATGAAACGGTAATCCATGATGAGGTAGGGCAAGGGCCTGAGAGAATAGCATACTGATCGTCATAATCTGTTAAGGTTTACTTCGTTGATCGTTAACTTGAACCATAATAAATCAGTAAGATCAGTGAGATCAGTGTCCCGGAGGATAAAGTATTAGCACACTGATTGTCATGATTGTTATGATAAGTTAAGGTTTACTTCGGTTATCGTTAACTTGAACCATAATAAATCAGTAAGATCAGTCCGATCAGTGTCCCGGAGGATAAAGTATTAGTACACTGATCGTTATGATTGTTATGATAAGTTAAGGTTTACTTCGTTGATCGTTAACTTGAACCACAATAAATCAGTAAGATCAGTAAGATCAGTGAGATCAGTGTCCCGGAGGATAAAGTATTAGTACACTGATTGTTATGATTGTTATGATAAGTTAAGGTTTATTTCGTTGATCGTTAACTTGAACCATAATAAGTCAGTAAGATCAGTAAGATCAGTGTCCCGGAGGACAAAGTATTAGCACACTGATCGTTATGATCGTCATAATCAGCTTAGGCTTACTCGATTGATTTTTAGTTTAAATTTGCAAATTATAAGAAATCAATTATATCAGTACTATCATTATACCATAAAACAATAAAATGACAGTTGAAAAATCCAGGTCATTTAAGTCGAAGATACTTTTGTTTGGTGAATATACCCTTATAAAAGGTTCAATGGCCTTGAGTATCCCTTTCGGGAAATATTCAGGGCAATTGTTATTTGACACAGAGAGCAGAAACCACCAAAGCAATCACTACTCAGTTGCCTATCTTTTGGATTATCTTCACTTTCTTATGGAATCCGGATTTGAAGACTATATCGACCTGGATATTCTCAAAAAAGATATCGAACAAGGCCTAATATTTGAGACGAACATCCCAATTAGTTATGGACTAGGCAGTTCGGGAGTCATTGTAGCCTCGGTTTATGACACTTACGCTTTTAACAAGACCGATGACCTTGATGAGTTAAAACATATCTTCTCAAAAATGGAGTCCTGCTATCACGGAAAAAGTTCCGGGCTCGACCCATTGGTCTCTTACCTTAACAAAGCGATTTTAATAAATGAGAAAGGCGATTTAACAACCGTAGTCCTTCCAAAGGAAAACGAAGACAGTAATTCGGGAATCTTTCTGATCGACACCAAAACCGTTGGAGAGACCCAACCGCTTGTAAGCTGGTTTTTGAAAGAGTTTGAAAAAGGATCTTTCATGAGGAAAATTCAGGACATACTTATTCCTGCTAATAATAAATGCATAAAACACTATTTGTGGGTTAATTTTAATAATGTCATAAAAGACGTTAAAGCTATTTCAAGATTTACATTGGAGAATTTCAGTCCCATGATCCCCGACCCTATACTCGGAATTTGGGAAAATGGCCTTTCGAGCGATGATTACTATCTTAAACTCTGTGGCTCGGGGGGCGGTGGAATGATGCTCGGGTTCACAAGCAAACTTGAGGAATCGAGACAAGCTTTAAGGGACTTTGATTTTTATGAGCTCATGAGTATCTAGTTCACTAGGGGAAAAGGGCAGAGGCCAATTATTCTTGCAAACGCACAAAAACAACATGAATTATGCAACAGTTCTTGTATATTATATTTTATGCAATAATTTAGAACTATATTATATTTGGTTTTTCTCCTGATTTATAATTGCCTGGTCGTTGCTTGAATCTTTTTAATATTTTTGTTTCAAAATTAAATTAAGAAATCATGGGCATAAGAGTCTGGAAATCCATATACGATTTTGAGGAAATAAAACTCGAGAAATGGAATCATATTGCTAAGCTGACAATAAACAGGCCAAGATATTATAATGCTTTTACCCCAACAACAACTACTGAAATGGCCACAGCAATGGAGATGTTGCGCGAAGACATGGATATTTATACCATATTGCTCACGGGCGAGGGCGAGAAGGCTTTTTGTGCAGGTGGCGACCAAAATGTTAAAGGCAAGGGGGGCTATATTGGAAAAGACGGGGTTCCTAGGCTCAACGTCCTCGATGTTCAAAGAAAAATAAGGTCGATGCCGAAACCGGTTATTGCCATGGTTAACGGTTTTGCGATAGGTGGCGGGCACGTTCTACATGTTGTATGCGACATGACCATTGCAAGCGAAAATGCCGTTTTCGGCCAAACAGGGCCAAAGGTAGGAAGTTTCGACGCCGGGCTGGGATCCTCGTTCCTGGCAGCCATTGTTGGGCAGAAAAAAGCAAGGGAAATATGGTTCTTAAACAAACAATACTCAGCCAAAGAGGCTGAAGAAATGGGAATGGTAAACAAGGTAGTGCCTCTCGACAAGCTTGAGGACGAGGCTGTTGAATGGTGTTTGACAATGCACAAGCGAAGCCCAATGGCGCTTAGGATGATTAAATTGGGCATGAACGCCGAACTCGACGGGCAAATCGGCCTTCAGGAGTTTGCGGGCAATGCCACCTTGCTTTATTACCTTACCGACGAGGCCCAGGAAGGAAAACATGCATTCCTTGAAAAACGCGATCCCGATTTCCATAAATATCCTAAGTTTCCATAGCAAGCAGATTTGATCAATAATACATATATATAAAATGAAGACTGTTACTAAAGAAAACAAAATAACTAAAAAAGAACTTTCAGAAATGTCAGCAAAAACATTCGGGGAGTTAGTAAAAGCGGTTGTGGATGTGGAAAAAGGCGTAATGGTCGTTGACGCAGAATTACATGCTGACGAAGAAAAGACCCTGATAGAAATTGGTTCAAAGCAAGAAAACCTTTGGGGGATAAACCTTTATCCGGACGATGAAGATGACTTTATCGAGTTCGATTCCATGATAAATTTACGTCCCTCATGGGGTAACAGCAGCAGGGGCGTTGATGACAAGGATGTGAAAGAATCCATAATTAATATCGTTGAACAACTAGTGATAAAATAATTATGAGGCCTCAATTTTTTCATAAGGAATTAGCAAGCGGCAAATGGCAAGAATTGAGTCTTGCTGCACAGATGGCTAATGTGGGGAGCGAAATTGAAAGAAGCATTAAATGGAAAAACAAAGACAAGCCGGAACGCAGCCGGTTGGCCTTTTTTCGTGCTCTGGAGCTAATGGATTTTACTATTGGCGACAAAAACAATATCGACCGTCTTGGTGAATTATGCAGGACGAGGGAAGTATTGGTGGATTATTTTTTTTCTGACAATCAATATAAATCAACTGATGAATTATGGCAAAAATACTTCAGGGCCTTTACCTGGAAGGCTAGCCTGGAAGCGGGAAAATGAAATTAACTAAATATAAGAATGTTTAAAATAAAAACATGGATAAGCTCATTTCGCCTTCGGACTTTACCCTTGGCGCTTTCTACCATCTTAATGGGAAGTTTCCTGGCAATTGCCTCGGGTGAATATAAAGCAAGCGTTATTGCACTCTCATTAACAACAACACTCTTGCTTCAAATATTATCCAATATTGCCAACGATTATGGCGATGGGACCAAAGGCACTGACAACAAAAACCGTCTTGGCCCCGAAAGAGCCCTGCAGAGCGGTCAAATCAGTCCGGGACAGATGAAAACAGCAATTTTTGCTTTCGCATTACTCTCCTTTATATCAGGCGTTTACCTTATTCTTGAATCGTTTGGGAACGAACTGTTCCCGATATTGGTCTTTCTCCTCATGGGAATTGCAGCAATAGCAGCAGCCATTAAATATACGGTAGGCACTAAAGCCTATGGTTATTCGGGGCTGGGAGATATTTTCGTGTTTGTTTTCTTCGGCCTGACCGCCGTTTTCGGGACGTATTTCCTGAACACAAAAAAAATCGATCCCGACATTCTGCTGCCCGCAATCAGCATGGGGTTGCTTAGTACTGCGGTATTGAACCTCAACAATATGCGAGATATAAAAAACGATGTCGCCTCCGGAAAAATTACTTTTGCGGCTAAACTTGGAATAAACAAGGCTAAAAAATACCATCTAAGCTTGCTTTCCGTTGCAATGGTCTCTGCGATAACTTATACAAGATTTAATTTTACTTCCGGTTGGAATCTGGTTTATTTACTAAGTTTCCCGTTCTTCGCCATTCAGCTAAAAAATATTCTGAGAATAAAAGACGAGGTTCTACTCGACCCGTATTTGAAGAAGCTTGCCCTGACCACCCTCCTATTCTCAATATTATTTGGCATTGGACTAATCTTATAGTTATGTTAAAAGCCACTTGCATAAAACATACTTTAAACTTTAAAGTCCCGGGAGGCACATCAAGAGGAGTTTTAAAAACCAAGGATTCGTGGCTTATAAGCGTTTATAGTAGCGAAACACCTGAGATCAAAGGCCTTGGCGAGGTCAGCATTATCCGAAATCTGAGCATTGACGACCGTCCCGGTTTTGACGAAAAACTAATCTGGTGCCTACAGAACATAAACACTTTTCCAGATTGGAACCCTGATGAGCTAATTGAATTCCCGGCAATAAATTTCGGCCTTGAGACTGCTTTCCTCGACTTAAAAAACGGGGGGAAACATATTCTTTTTGAATCCGGTTTCTCAAAAGGGACAAAAGGAATACCGATTAACGGTTTAATATGGATGGGCTCGTTCGATTTTATGCGCCGACAAATACACGATAAAATCAATTCAGGCTTCAAATGCCTAAAGCTCAAAATAGGCGCGATCGAATTCGAAAAGGAATTGAGCTTGCTGAAAATGATAAGGGATGAGCTTGGCGAGGACGAACTTGAGCTTCGTGTTGATGCCAATGGTGCTTTCAGCGCCGATAAAGCTTTGGAAAAACTAAACAGGCTCTCGGAATTCAATATCCATTCCATCGAACAACCCATAAAACAAAAACAATGGGGGGAGATGTCGGAACTATGCCGGAAATCGCCCATTCCAATTGCCCTGGACGAAGAACTTATCGGTTTAAAGCCTGATGAAATCCCGAAGTTGCTCGACTATATCAAGCCACAATATATAATACTGAAACCTAGTTTACTAGGAGGCTTTAAGGTAAGCGAGTCATTCATTAAGGAAGCCGAAGAACGAAATATATCGTGGTGGGTCACCTCAGCCCTGGAAGCAAATATAGGACTGAGCGCAATAGCACAGTGGACGGCAAGCTTAAACAACGATATGCCACAAGGACTGGGAACGGGATCCCTTTTTACAAATAATATAATTTCACCCTTGGTGATAAAAAAAGATAAGCTTTTTTACTCAAGCAATACACAATGGATCAATCTGGAAAATACGTTTTTTATCCGGGGAAAATCCTTCAACACAATCTCGTTGGGCCATTATTGCAAAGAGAAAATCAATAGTCCGCAGCTAGAAAGCTGGGAAAAAGAGATATACGGATTTATATTGCAATGGATTGACGACAAGGATTTTATAATTGCAAAGACATCAGGCTCGACCGGCAAGCCCAAGGAGATCAAGATCCCGAAGAGATATATGAGATATAGTGCAGAAGCCACCCTGGACTTTCTTAAAATTGATTCTGGCAAAAAAGCCCTTCTATGCCTGCCAACCGAATATATTGCCGGCAAGATGATGATAGTAAGAGCCTTTGTTGGAGGCTTGGAGCTAAATTATATAAAGCCGTCGCTAGAACCAGTTTTCCCCCCCTTTGAGAAATACGACTTGACCGCCTTGATCCCGGGAATGATATCCAACATTATCGAAAAGGATAACGGAAGCATCCTGGAGAACTTTCAGCATGTTTTGCTTGGCGGATCTTCTATTTCTGCTAAAATGGAGGACGAGCTCCAAAAACTAAAAAACAACTTATGGCATACTTACGGCATGACCGAGACCATAACGCATATCGCCCTGCGAAGGATAAACGGGCCTGACAAGTCTGAATTCCTCACTCCCTTGAAGAACGTAAAGCTTAGGCTGTCAGAAAAAAACACCTTAATAATCGAATATCCCAAAATCGACATCAGCAACCTTGTCACCAATGATATCGCAACAATCAACAATGACGGGACATTTAAGATAAAAGGCCGGGTGGACAATGTGATAATCAGCGGCGGAATCAAGATCCATCCGGAGGAAATAGAACGGGAAATTGCTTCATTTATTAAAAACCAATTCTTTATATACGGTATTCCTGATAAAAAGTTGGGGCAAAAAACCGTACTTTATGTTGAAGGGGACTTGCTTATGCCAAGATCTCGACTTATGAAAGAAATGTCGGGGTCAATAAGGGAAAAATTTATGCCGAAGGAAATAATCACAATAGACAGCTTTGCACGGACGGAAAGCAATAAAATTATCAGAAAAAACTATCGTTAGAATCACAGCACAACGAATTATTATATATTTGTAAGCAAATAAAAAATTCAAAAATGAAGAAATCCAGGTTACTGTTTCTTGCCTTGTTGCTTTCTTCGGCATCCTTTGCGCAAGTCGAAGTGGCTCCCTTTGTTGGTTATATGTTCGGTGGCGGCATCGATTATTACGAAGGCCGCTTTAAAATCTACGACAACATGAATTACGGTGCATCCTTAATTGTCCCAGTAAGGGAAATAGTGGATTTTGAGCTTAACTATACGCGCATGGACACGCATGCGAAGTTTACAGCCT
Source organism: Chlorobiota bacterium (assembly GCA_013151215.1). Classification (GTDB taxonomy): domain Bacteria; phylum Bacteroidota; class Bacteroidia; order Bacteroidales; family F082; genus BM524. Next base: position 55,786 of record JAADIS010000059.1, read on the forward strand.
ACCGTGCCGGCTGGAGCGATGTAACGATAAGCAATCTAGCCGTCAATTATATTCAAGTGGGCGCGTTAAAAGCCCTGAGCATGAACAACGACATGGTGCGGCCTTTTGGAAATTTCTCCATGGGCGTAGGCTGGTCCTCGGCCTCGGAACCGGGTTTGGACATCAAGGATGTGGTCAGGTTTTCGATAACAGCAGGTCTTGGCGTGAAAATATTCTTTACCGAAAGGGTTGGGATTATACTTAGGGGAAGGTTATTGATGCCCCTTAACTTTTCAGGTGTCGGCTTCTATTACGGTATCGGTGGCGGCGGCAGCGGAGGAGGCCTTAGCCTGAACACATACGCACCAATGATTCAAGGTGATTTCAATGGTGGGCTAATATTCAGATTAGGCAATTAGATTCTCTTCTTATATCTAAAAATAGCGAAGCTTAGTACCGAAACTGCATAAATTAATAAGAGGTAAAAATCTCTCGCAAAATCGGCGAATCCGGAGCCTTTAAGCATTATCATGCGGTTTATCTTGATAAAATATGCCACGGGGTTTATATAATTCAAGTCCTGGGCCCAGTCCGGCATGCTTTCTATCGGTGTAAACAAACCGCTCATCAGAATAAAAACCACCAGGAAAAACCAAGATATAAACATCGATTGCTGAATAGTGTTCGTCATGGTTGATATGAACAAGCCGATCGACAATATGGCCACAAGATAAACAGATGCCACTCCGAACAATAAGGGCAAACTGCCAACTACCGGAATCCGGAATACCAGATATGCCATCAACAAGCCAATTGCCAAATCAATATTTGCAATTACCCAGAAAGGCAGGAGCTTGCCTGCAATAAACTGATACTTTTTTATAGGGGTTACATTTATCTGCTCAATCGTACCTATTTCTTTTTCCTTAACAAGGTTCATCCCCGAAAGAAACATGCCGATAATGGTAACCAACAGAACCAATATGCCGGGAACCATAAAGGTCATATAGTTAAGCTCAGGGTTATACCAAAAATTAGGCTGTGTTCTTATCGGCAGTTCAATATTGGCCAACGGAAATGCATCAACAATGATTTCCCGGTTGAAATCGGCAATTATCGAAATGGAATAAGCGCTCATCAAACTAGCCGCACTACCGTTAATGGCATTGGTAACTACCTGAATGCGTGCCTGCTTCTCAACCTGCAAATTGCGCTCAAAACCAGGCTCAATAACAACTACCTGGTCGGCGTAATCGTTCCGCAAACTATTTTCACCTTCTTCATAACTGTCAACTACTCCTTTAAAATTAAAGAAGGCCGAGCCTGAGAACTTACTGATAATCTTGGCCGAAACAACAGACTTATCATGATCTACGACAACCAAGTCAATATTTTTAATCTCGAAAGTTGCCGTATAAGAAAGTATTAAAAGCTGGACAATGGGAACCACAAATATAATCGGCAACATGGTCTTGTCCCTGAAAACCTGTATGAACTCCTTCTGTAAGATGTACAATATAGTCCTCATAATTATTCTAGCCTTGTTTTAAACTTCTTCACGCTCATCAAAATAAAAAAGACCGTCATGGCAAGCAATATTAATGTTTCTTTCCAGAAATACCCTATGCCAACACCCTTCAGCATGATATTCTTGACAATTATAATAAACCATTTTGAAGGCATTACATGGCTTACCAACTGAAGCGCGTAAGGCATGTTTTCTATTGGGAAAATAAATCCCGACAAGAGTATGGTGGGAAGCAATAACGCAAACATCGACAACAACATGGCTTGTTGCTGCGACTTGCTTACCGACGAAATTAATATTCCCAAGGCCAATGCCATAACTATAAACAAAATGCTTTCAACCAACAACAGCGCTATACTTCCCCTGATTGGCATATCAAAAACAAATGCCGAAAGCAATAATATGACTATCAGGTTGATAAATGACAACAAAACATAAGGGGCTACTTTTCCGAGAATAATCTGTATTGGTTTTAATGGCGACACAAGTATGGCCTCCATAGTACCCACTTCCTTTTCGCGTGTTATGGAAATAGATGTCATCATCGCGGAAACCAGCATCAATAAAATAGTTATAACCCCCGGGACAAACATAAAAACACTTCTCAAGCCCGAATTATAAAGCATCTTGGGCTCGGTAATGATACTAATCGGGATTTTTCCTTGTTTTTTCATCAATTCCAGTGAGTATGAGTTAATTATACCGCTGGTATAGGCATTTATCATACTGGCGGTGTTTGGCTCCGACGCATCAATTATCAATTGGATATCGGCAACGCCCTCCCTTTGCAGTTTTTGGGCAAAATCACTTTCAAAAACCACGACTTCTTTGATATCACCACGTTTGAAAGCGGCCTCGATCTCATTATTGCTTGACAAGTTGCTGTTTAAGATAAAATAACCCGAAGAGACCAGCTTGTTGCTTATTTCCCGGCTTACGTTATCCTTTGAGTTGTCGAGGATGGCGATCGAAACATCCTTGATATCAGTTGTGATGGCAAAGCCGAAAAGCAGAACCTGTGCTACGGGCATGCCAAACAGGATGAGCATCGACCTGAAGTCGCGAAAAATATGAAAAAACTCTTTTTTAATAAATGGCCACATCTTCAAAAAAATATATTTACCCACCTTGGTTTACCAAGCATCACGCTGCTCACGAATCACCATCTGCTATTCATTAATAAATATTCACAGCTCAATAATAACCAATAATACTAAGCATCCGAACGCGCTATCCTCACAAATACTTCATCCATCGTATTTACATTATATTTTTTTTTAAGGTTCGATGGGGTATCCAAAGCCTCTATCCTGCCTTCCGACATAATGGAAACACGTTCGCAGTATTCTGCTTCGTCCATATAGTGCGTAGTTACGAATATCGTTGTGCCCTCCGAGGCCTTTTCATAAATCAGTTCCCAGAACTGCCGTCTTGTGATCGGATCGACGCCTCCTGTCGGCTCATCAAGGAACACTACTGCCGGATCGTGCATCACAGCCACTGAAAAAGCAAGTTTCTGTTTCCAGCCCAAAGGTATCTTGCTCAGCAGCATGTCTTTATAATCAAGCATATCTAGTTTTTGGAGGAGATGGGCTGTTTTTTGCTTTATGCCTTTTGCCGACAAGCCATAAATCCCACCATAAAACCTGAAGTTTTCTTTAACGGTCATATCATCGTAAAGGGAGAACCTCTGGCTCATATAGCCTATGTTCCTTTTTACCTTTTCCGACTGTCGCCCAACATCGAAACCTGCCACGCTTGCCTTGCCCGAACTAGGTTTCGACAAACCTGACAGTATTTTTATGGCGGTTGTCTTACCGGCCCCGTTGGCGCCCAAAAACCCAAATATCTCACCTCTTCTCACAAAGAAATTTAAATTGTCGTTGGCTACGAAACTACCGAATTTCTTTACCAAGTTCTCAACAACTATTATGTGGTCATCATCCTTCATCTCATCCTTTTTCATCCATCAGGGCCAGGAAACAATCCTCAATCTGGGGCTTGGCGCCCTCAAGCAATATGTTTTTGTGTTTTGCCCCATCCAATACGCCCTCAATAATAACACCAAGTTCCTTATTGTCGATATTATGGGTTGTAACATGAACCTTCTCGCCAAAGCGGAATACCTTTTCTATCCTGCTGTCGATGCCAGTTAAATCGGCGACTATCGCATGCATATCGGAACTGCTGATTTGCCATAGATCCCCATTATAACCATCAACGATGCTCGATGGTGTATCAACGGCCATCAGGTCGCCTTTTTGCATCAGGGCCACCCTGTCGCATAAAGAGGCCTCGTCCATATATGGTGTTGACACCAAGATTGTTATACCTGTTTTCTGCATTTTTTTCAGTAATTCCCAGAATTCCTTTCTCGAAACAGCATCAACACCGGTGGTGGGCTCGTCCAATATAAGCAATTCCGGCTTGTGAATCAAAGCACATGACAAAGCCAGTTTCTGTTTCATGCCACCCGACAAATCCCCTGCCCTGCGTTTTTTAAAGGGTTCAATTTGTTCATATACTTCCTTTATCAGATGATAGTTTTCCCTTAAGCTGGTTTTAAAAATGCTTGCGTAAAAATTAATGTTCTCCTCCACGGTTAGATCATAATAAAGAGAAAACCTTCCGGGCATATAGCCGGTAATATTCCTAATTTTCTTATAATCGGTTTCACTGTCAAGTCCGTCAACGGCAATACTCCCTTTATCGGCAAGCAAAAGGCTTGTTATCAACCTAAACAAGGTGGTCTTGCCTGCTCCGTCAGGACCAATAAAGCCGAAAAGCTCGCCCGGGGGGATGCTCAATGTTATATCCCTTAAGGCTTCAAGCTTCTCAAACTTCTTATTTATGTTTTTTATCTGGACGCTAACGGACATATTGATGGCTGTTATTCCGGGCCTGACAGTCCGAAAATTCATGTATCTAATTGATTATATGCTTTTTGGAATTATCAGCTCTTTCCGGACAAGTTTATTATTGTCTTGTCCAATAGGTAGTCCTGCCAATAAGGCTGATGCCGATATACCCCCTGATTTTAAGGGTGTTCAGATCGTCTTCATCCTCAAATTCCATATAGCAACTATACGTTTTGCCATTTTTAGGATCATATATCTCGCCATCTTCCCATTCGTCGTCGCCGTCGAAAACAAAATCCTTTAGCAACAACAATCCCATTACCGGACGGTCGCGAAGGCTCTCGTCGGCATTTTCATCATCCAATTTCGGCTTGTTGGTTTCTTCGTCGATAGGGTTCAGCAACCAAACAATTTTCCCATAATATTTATCGCCCTCCTTGTAAATCTCCACATTGGCATCTTTGTCTTCGTTCATCCAAACGCCGAGTATGTCGTCAGATTTAAAATCCTGTGCGTTTATTTGGGTAAAAGGGGCGACGGCCATGACCGTCATTAACATTAAAATTGCTTTTAGTCTCATAGTAAAACGATTAATTAAAAATTGATTATAAATATAATATTCCTTTAAAATTCCATTTGATTGAAAAAGCACTAAATTAACAAAATTATTTAACGAAATTCATTTCTCCCGGCATTCCTATTTTTATGCTGCCATCGTTTGGCACCAACACCTTTACCGCATAAACCAAATTTACCCTCTCTTCTTTTGTTTGGATGGTTTTTGGAGTAAATTCGGCAGTATTCGATATCCATATCACCTTGCCCATGACAGTGCTGTTTGCCGTCATGTCTTTATCATATAGCACTTCAACCTCATCCCCCAGCTTAATATTGGGCAGCTGGTTTCCGCTAATATATGCTTTGAGCTTGATTTTTCTCACATCTGCTATTTTATATAACGGCTTTCCAATTGCTGTAAGCTCACCTCGCTCGGCATATTTCACCATTACGGTACCGGGCGATGGATTCTTGATCAAACATTTCGAGATATTTTCGTCGATTTGCTCGATTTGGATCTTAACGCCTTCCATTTGATCCAATACAGACCTTTTCTTGCTGTTTACCGAAACTATCATTTTCCTGTTGAGGTCAACAAGCCCGTTGATATCATCCAGCTGCTTTTTGGTGGCCGCAGCCTGCTCATAAAGCCTTGTTATCCTTTTCTGGTTGACAAGGCTGTTCTCAAGTTGCTGTTTTTTAACATCAATCTCAGAATTAATGCTTGCCAGGGACGAGCCAATGGTTTTAATTTGCTGTGCAAGAAGTTTTTTGCGCAAATACAGATCAGTAGTGTCTATCAGGCCAACAATCTGGTTCGCGTCAAGCAGGTCGCCCTCTTCTATGCCGAACTTGAGGATTTCTCCATTGGCCTGGGCGGATATAATAATTTCCGTGGACTCGAAATTACCATAAGCATCTGAAATTTCATCGCCGCCATGGCAAGATGACAATGCAAACACCAAATAAATTACGACTGCAAAATATCTCATTTTCATATTATTGATTTTTTCCAATTGATGTTAAATATAATATTTTTGAATATATAAGCTGAAGTTTGTGAGCTTCCAGGTTTAAGTCGGACCTCAGTTTTTTATTTACTTCAATTAAGTAGTTGCCGGTTGTGATTGTTCCGTTGTCCATTTGGCTGGCTGCGGTTTTTAGAACGTTTTCCTGGAGTTTTACGATTTTTTCGTCAGCCTCGATCAATTTATGGTATTTATTGATGTCGCTGACCTTCTTGCGCATGTCTGCCCGCAAGGCCTGTTCAAAGGTAGCTTTCTGCGAATTGATAATACTGTTTTGAATATCGAAAACCTGTTTCTCGCGCATTACCCTGCCCCAGTCCCAAATACTCCATCTTAAACGTAAACCCACCATATAATAATCATCGAACTCGTTTTTGAGCATGTCATAACCCGGACGCCCGTAACCCATCTGCCCGAAGGCAACAAAAACAGGCATGCGTTTTACCGTGCTCAAGCTCTTTAGCGAGTTTACTTTTTCTTGCTGCAAGCTTAACAGCTGATACTCAGGTCGGTTGTTGATAAAATTATAGTCGGCTATTTGTATGTCGGTCAATTTAAGCTGATACGGGCTTTTTATATCCAAGCCGCAGATTTCGTTCAGCGAGGCCAGCAAGCCTTCGATGTCGGAGTCGAACTCGATAATTTTCTGTTGACCGGAACTGATTTCGACATTTATTGCATCTAGATCAGATTGAAGCAGCATCCCGTTTTGATACGCTTTGTTTGCATCCGCAAGCCTCAAATCAAGGTTTTTTATAAGTATATTTAAGATATCCCTGCTCTTGTTCAGATACACTATGCTAAAAAACAAGTTGTTGACCCTCTCCTTCAACTGATAAATCTCGACAAGTATTTTTTGGTCCGAAATCCTTAAATCGGCGTCTTCAATTTTCTTTCGATTTGAAGTCAAGCCACCGTCATATATCATTTGCTCGATATCAAGGTTTATTTTATACCAGTCCTTCTCAAGCTCGGGAATACTAAAACCGGGTATATTAACCAACGTGGGCACCTTGGTTACATCTGATTGATAAGAGGCCTGACCGTTGAGGCTCAGCTTTGGATAATACGTTGTTTTAATATTCTTTTTTTTCAACTCGTTTATTGCCCTGTTCAAATCAATTTGATGAAGATTGGGATAGTTGTTTACCGCACTGTCGTAACATGCCGTAAGCGTAAAAGTTTGCATTTGCTGGGCATTAACAAATAGCGGCACGAACACAAATGCCAACAACCTATATTTCATAGTCTTATAATTTATCATGTTTTCTGGTCTTTAAATATAGCCGATTTTACAAAATCGATAATATGCTGCCTTCTCTCGTTAACGAACTTATCGTACTTTTCGGTATCGCCTTCAAATATAAACCCCTTTATTATGCTTGATGCCGCAAACGGAAATATTGTCAATGCCAGCACATTTACAATTATCTGTAGCGGGTCGAACGGTTTTAAGCTTCGGCTCTGGATCTCAGTTATTATCAACTCGCTCAATTTAGCCTTGTTGATACCCCTTGTTTTTATTATGTGAACTATCAATTCGGGGTTTCTGTTTAATTCATGTATCACAAAATCAGGTATATACGGCTTTTCTGCCAAAACGCTAAAATATGTCCCTGTGATATTTTCCAATAATTCATCGATGCTTTTAGATGTTTCCAGGGACGACGAGATTCTTTCGGCAACAACTTCAAAAACATTCTCGAACACTCTTTCGAACAGCTTCTGCTTCGTTCTGAAATAGTAGTGGACCATAGCCTTGTTGATCTCTGCTTTATCGGCAATTTCCTGCATGCGCGCGCCATCAAAGCCTTTATGGACAAAAACAGAAGTAGCAGCCTCGACTATCTTCAATTCAGTATTTTCGGTTTTAGCCATATTGTTCAACTATACGATTTAACTATTTGGTTAAACCAGTTGGCAAATATATATTCAGAACTGTCGATTGTCAAGTATTTTACTGTTTTTTTTTCGCTATTGCCAACTATCAAAGTTAAATTGATAAACACCCCTCATAATCAATGCATTATCTTTAATTAATAAGTTTTAACACTTATGCTCGAAAAATGTATTTTTTTCAATCTTTTTTAAAGTATTTTTGCATCTGTATAAACTATATCAAAAAAATGAAAGTTATCAATATCGTTTTTGTCTCATTATTCTTAATACTTATTTCATGCGGGAACAAAAAAAGCGAACTTATAGGAACATGGAAGGTCGTTGATGTGGAAACACATTTCGACGAGGCAAAAATGACCCCGGCCATGGTCAGCCAGGTTGTTGCAATGCAAAAAGAAACATTTTTTAAGATTCGCGACGATAGTGTATTAATCATTTATACCAAAGACAATACCCACGAAGCAAGGTGGGATTTTGGCAATGACGACCAAACATTGAATTATTATTTTGATTCGAGCCCAACAACAATCAATAAACTTGGAACTTTTGTTGAAGGCAATATTGTTTCGGAAACCAATGCTCCAATTGGTAAGATGATAATAACTTATGGCAAACAATAAAAGTTTAGGCAACTTTATTAAACCTCAAAATTAATTTCC
>JAADIS010000049.1:0-3113 GCA_013151215.1 Chlorobiota bacterium
GGGGTTTAGTAAGTGTAAAGATTCTTTATCCGCTAAAGCAGCAGGCCTCAACAGTTGTTCACCCGGCAAGCATTTCATTGAAATATCCTATAATTTTTAATTGCTCCCATGGGTGTGCCTGATCGGAGGTTTGTTTAGGAAACTAGCTCAAACTAAATGCAAACTCTAATTAATTCGATAAACACGATTATTCATCACAAGCACAATGTGCTGTCCTACAGATACATAGAAACTAGTTTAAAAAAATCACGCGAGGGGGAATAAAAATATTATATACGGGTACTAATATTTAAAGACGTTAAAATAGTTCTTAAATTTAAAATCGCTTTTGTATAATGTTAACTAAACTTGGCCAATAAAATCTGCTATGGTATTAACTCCCTAAAATGACTATTTTTCCAAATCCTTCAAAAAGCATCTTAAACATTGATCTGCAAGAAAACAATAATGGCCAAAAACAAGTTTTACTGTTAACAGCAACGGGATTGTAGTTTACACCAATACATTTGTTGGTTCAACAACACAAATAAACCTTGCTCGCTTCGAGAATGGATTTTACATCCTTAAAGTTGGAATGCAAGGGAATTATATAAGTGAGAAAGTCGGCATTCAAAAGTAAGATATTGAGAAAGTCCAATAAGACATTGCACTTATTGATTTTCAAAAGGCATTGAAAGTCCTGGGCTTCGGGATTGAAAATTATCCTTTTTTGCCAAAGGCGAGATGCCGAACCGCCCCGGCACTGGTTTCATCGGGCGGGCGGGCAATTAATTCCCAGGCCTCGATAGGCTCTTAGTTTGGAATGGACTATATTAATTGGCATTAAGTATTATTCCTGAGCCTTCAACTTGTCAAACAGCCATTTACCTAAGTCCAAGCCTTCAAAATCATAGGTTTTATGCGAAAATGCAAGAACCTTATTAATCCATTCTTGTTCTATTGCTTTTTTACTCTTAAACTTTGTTCTCCAAATTTCGTTGAATTCATCAAGTTCAATTAATTTAATAGCATTCACAATTTTATCAATATTAAGAATAAACTTTACCATCACCTTGGGCACCATTTTAAGTTCAACACCCTCAACAATAATATCTTGCCTCCCACCTGCAGTAAATAAATCACGAACATTAGGGCAAATTATACGTTTTCGAACCGACAACCATAAGGTAAAATTGTCGAATTTACTTTGATGTTTTCCTAAAATCTCAGGAAACATGGCATAAGCATGAATTTTATAATTTTCTTTTTCCTTTTTTGAAATGGTATTCCAAATTTTAAATATCAAAGAATCAGGCTTGTACTCCTCATTATCCAACCACCAAAGTTCCTGACCTTCAATTAGTTTAGCCCTGTAATAATCTTTAATGGGTTTTATTGGATTTTCACTTTGCCTAAGTTGGTCGTAATCCAAGCCTATTTTGTCGAAAATAGTGCTGCCTTTTCCCAAATCCATATCCACCAAATATCTAGGGGAGTGGGTAACAACAACATCCGACAAACATTCTTCTTAAGGTCGGCACTTAAACTGGACAGGGGGGCTTATTTTCCCAAACAACATATAAATGCGCTTAATATTTTCAGCTCTGGTACTTTCGAACACACTGTTTCCGGTAGTCGTCCAATGATTTTGTTTTGTTGACTTTACCTCTACCCCAAAATAGTTATTGGCAATTATGTCAGGGAATTTTTGGCCTGATATCAGTTCTATCGTACCCTCAAAAGGTGTATTTTCTGCATTGGAACACATAACATCATAAACTTCATTCTCTAACTTGTGCCCTAATAATTTCAAATATCTTTCGCCTGCCCTGGAAGATTCCAGGTTTAAGGAATTTATTGTTGATGCAAGTAGTTTTTCAAAATCAGGTTTGCCAAGGGTGTTATTTATTGAAATCAACATGTTCTTAAATTTAATTGAAATATTTATCCCACAAATCCTCTATTCTAGCCGCTAAGTTAAATGCCATCAATGGTGGAACTGCATTGCCAATAATTTTATATGCCTGCGATGGGCTTATCAGAAACTTCTTTTTGGACTCGTTCGATTTTACAACAAACTCGAAATCAGGCGGAAACGATTGGATTAACCCACATTCCCTGACGGTCAGCCTCCGTTCGCGCTTGTTGTTGTTCAATTCAAAGTCATATTTACCACCATTTTCAATCGACAATCTCCTAAATTCAATATTTCCATGATGCTCTGCCCTTATAGTCGGGCCGATGCCATTCAAATTAATTTCGGACTGCCCTTGACAGTGCTTGCCCATAAATTTGGCCTTTGAATAATTCATTTGAGACAGGTCCGTCGAGAACGAAGGTTCTTTTAAGTTTTTAAATAAGTCCTTCAGTTTAACATAATTCTCTTTTTTATGGGTTATAGGAGGATAAGGATTATATTCATCGGAAATATTTTTCTTGGATAGTTCAGATAAGGCAATTGAGTTTAATTCCGATTTTTTAATGCCTATAAAAATAACTCTTTCCCTTGACTGCGACACTCCATAGTCGGCCGAATGCAATACCTGTGGCGGCAAAACTATATAACCGTTCCCGTTGGCAGATGCAAAATCCTTTTGTATAATATCCTTAACATCAGAAAGGTTAACAAGACCTTTGACGTTCTCGGCAATAAACATTTTCGGCGAGGTGATTTCAATTACCCTTTTCATCCAATAATAGAGTTTCCCTCTTGTTTCTTCCGTTGGCTGATCGCCTGATACAAGCTTGCCGTCGTGCTTTCTATGCGATTCGAATCCGTTTCTTTTTCCTGCCACGCTAAAGTCTTGGCAAGGGAACCCTCCTGTTACAATATCTACTTTTTCAGGGAACACCTTTATTCCTATCTCATGCAGCTTAACAAGATTAACGATGCTCTCCGATTGAAAAATCCCGGGGGAATATTCCAGTTTGGAAAAGTTGTGCACCCATGCATTCCGGGCATCCTTTAAAATATCGTTGGCAAAAACAGTCTTGAACCTTGTTGTTTTTAATATTGAATAGGTTTTGCTGAGATCCCTCTCGACAAACCTATCATAAGTGTCCTCAGCAATCGATTTCTTAAACACTTTAAAACCACCCTCAAACCCTAAATCCATGCCACCGCAACCGGAAAA
>JAADIS010000049.1:3179-38587 GCA_013151215.1 Chlorobiota bacterium
GCCAGTTGTTCCTTGACCTGACTTAACCTCGACTCGTCAAGGTCTATTTCAGTGTTTTTAATTCCTAAATCCATTCTACAAAGATACTATTTGATAAATTTAGATTTCTAATTGTTTTGGCATTTTCTTGTAAAAAGCGTTCAATTATTATCGGTAGCTCACTTTTTCACAAAATCCAATTTCCCGAAATGGAAATCAGGGGCATCCATATCAATTTTAAAACCGGTTATTTCGCCTTCCGAGTTAAATGAGAAGGTGACGAAACCGGGTGGGAGAAACGGATCGGCAAATTTTATTTTAAAGGTATCGAAATGCCAATGCCCTAGTTTAGAGTTTAGAAGTTTTGCAGTTGGGATCAATGTGAGATAAAGTTCGTTATCAACAAATTCCACCTTTGCATCACCATACATTTTATCGTTGTACTCGCCGGCATATTTCTCCAAACCCAAAGATGGTTTTGTGTTTTTAACCCTTTGCTCCGCTAGTTTTTCCCATTTTTCCTTCAACGACTGTTTTTGTTGTTTTTGTATTTTCTCATATTTAAGATATTTCGCAGCCCAATCGGTGGTGTCTTTTTCTTTAAGGAAAAAGTCCAGCACCTTCTTGTCGATTGCAGGTATCATGGCTGACAACTGGTTGGCGAGTATCACATAGGCAAGGCTGTCCTCGGGCACTAAAACTACTTTTGAATGGAATCCCGGGAGTCCGCCACCATGATATATTACTTTCATGCCTTGGTAGTCCTTTAAGAACCAACCTTGTCCGTAAGCAGCAAAATGAGTGCCACCGGGAGTTTCGGCCCTGCCGCCATTTAATAATGTTTGCGGCGACACCAAATGATAATAACTTGACTTTGTGAATATCGTATCGCCATTATAAACACCCTTCCCCAACATCAACTTGAGCCATTGCATCATATCGGCAACCGAGCTGTTGATAGCCCCTGCCGAGCTGATATTGTCGTAATTGATAAAGTCCATTGGCTTGCCATCGATATGCGGCCAGGCTGCATCCTCATTGTTCCCGAAACCTTTGTTGCTTGTAGTTGACAAATCCATATCGATTTTGTCAAGGATGTTTTCCTTCACAAACTCGGTCCATGGTATTCCCGTAACGCTTTTTATCACTTCCCCGGCAGTAATGAACATGAGGTTTGAATATCCGAATTTCTCTCTTAAACCGTAAGGCATCTCGCGATAGCGGATTCTCCTGACTACTTCTTCGGCACTCCTTTGAGTACCATACCATATTAAATCGCCATCAAAGGTCTCGAAGCCGGAACGATGTGCTAAAATATCCTCAACAGTAATATTCGCCGTAATTTCGGGGTCGGATAATTTAAAACCTGGTAATACGTCCACTACCTTGTCATCCCAGTGCAGTTGTCCCCTGTCAACTAAAATAGATATACATGCAGCCGTGAAAGCCTTTGAACAGGAAGCGATCCCAAACAAGGTGTTTTCGTCAACTTTATCTTTTGTTTCGGTGTTTTTATAACCGTAGGCATGCTCAAAAACAACTTCCCCGTTCTTAACAAGCCCGATGGCAAAGCCGGGCATATTAAATTCGCCTGCATATTTTTCGATATATTTATCAAGTTGCTTATAATCATCGACCGTTTGCCCGAATGAATGAGCAAAGCCCAGCACAAACAACAAACTTATCAGAAAAGCTATTGGTTTCTTCATGATGGATATTTAAAAAATTATATAATCCTCAGGATTTACAGGCGCCCCGCGATGCCAAAGCTCGAAATGCAGATGGGCGCCGGTAGTTATTTCCCCTGATTCGCCGGTAATTGCTATTGGCTGTCCGGCCTTGACGATCTCACCCGTTTTTTTCAGCAAGACAGAATTATGCTTATAAAAGGATACTAGGTTCTCGCGATGCTGAACGGCGATAACATATCCCGTTTCCAAAGTCCAGGCAGTAAAAATTACCGTTCCGTCTAGAGTGGCGGTAACCGCCGAATTATGCTTGGCGACGACGTCAACGCCATAGTGATCTTTGCCCAAATCGAATTTGGACGTAACTATCCCGTCTATCGGAGGGTAAAAACTTAAATTCTTGATGCTGATCTGCTTTGTCTCAACGGACTGGTCCATATCGGACAGATATAAATTATTAAGGTTCTGGGTCTCGAACTCCAGACGCAGCAAGCTGTCGTGGGCCGAGGACTTCAAAGTTATGGTATCGTAAAGCTTTTTGTCGTCGGGGGCGATATCGAGGCTGTCGTTTCCGAAATCTTTTCCCTCAACGATGTTTTTAATGTTCTCAAAGAACAAGTCCTTTCTTTTCAGCTCTGTTTCCAGTGAGTCGGCCAAGATGTTCAAGCGGATTATCGATTCGTTTTGATAAGAGCTCGGATAACCCGGGATATATTCCTTGATCGGAGTGTAAATAATCAGAATGAAAGTGAGGGCGGTAAAGATTATGCCAAGGCTCAAAAAAACAGAAAACACGTTAAGCCTTGTCAACCTAAAGATTAAACGCTCCTGAAATGTCTCGTCATTGAAGATCACGAGGCGATATTTGCTCCTTAATTTATAATACCACTTTTTATCGGACTTGAGTTTCGCCATTTTAAAATATTAAAACGCAAACCTACGGAAAAATCGGTTTCGGTGCTTGGGCTAGATGCCCGTAATATGTCTTGCGCAAATAAAACCCAAACTATTATCCAATGAAGCAACCAACAATAATCAAAACATTCTTCGGTACTAATCACATCTTTATTATTTTTGCCGTCATTCAGTAATATTTTATTCTGAAATCAGTTATATAGAAAAATTGAAATTGAGGTTAATCTACAAATACAGGATAAGGTATGTTATCGGTATGCTGTTTATAGCGATAGCCATTAATGCATGCTCGACCAAAAAGAATACCTGGATGCGACGCTCTTACCACAACCTTACCTGTCATTACAATGTTTATTGGAACGGCATGATGAGCCTGGAAGAAGGCGAGAAGAGCTTAAGGCAAACCGTGAAGGATGATTACTCTAAGGTTTTGAGGGTTTATAATTACGGAGAAAAGAAACAGGCTCAGCGCCTGAACCCTAAAATGGACAGGACCATAAAGAAAGCATCTATCGGGATCCAGAAACATTCGATGTATTTTGGCGGCAAAGAGCAGGTTAAGTGGATAGATAATAGTTATTTGATGATGGGCAAGGCTCATTTCTTTAAGCAGGACTATATCAGCGCACGCCGTGTCTTTGATTATGTGGCAAAGAACTTCCCCGACGAACCAATTCATTACGAAGCATGGCTTTGGCTGGCAAAAACACATATTCAGGCCGAAAGGTATGAAAAAGCCGAGGCCACTATCAACCTTCTTCAAAGCAAGCTGAACGAAAAGGATTTCCCGTTTTACGTAGAGAGGCAGATACCTTTGGTCCTGGCCGATTTTTATCTCGCACAAGAAAAATACGATGACGCTTATTCGTACCTGGAAAGATCGCTCGAACTTAACAAGGACAAATATATAACAACCAGGGTTGAGTTTATCCTGGGCCAGTTGTATCAAAAAGAAGGCGACCTGCAAACTGCCACTGAGTATTTCAAGAGCGTCGTCAAGAAAAACCCCGATTATGTAATGGCTTTCGAGGCCAAAATGCATTTAGCGCAAACCTATGCCTCTAAAAACGGCAGCAGTAAGGATATAAACAAGATTCTTAACAAAATGCTCAAAGAAAAAAGGAACGAAGAGTTCATGGATCAAATATATTATGCTTTGGCGGAAGTCGCGAAAAAAGACGGCAACGATACCCTCGCCATTCAACATTTGCGCAACTCGGTAAAATTCAGCACCAAAAACCAGGTTCAAAAAACCAAATCGTCCCTTGAGGTTGCCGATATGTTCTTCGACAGAAACAATTACGTTTATGCACAGGCTTATTATGATACTGCCGTTAGCTCATTGACAAAAGATTACCCCAATTACGACGAAATCAGCCGTAAGGCGGGCGTGCTAACCGATTTGGTCATGCAAGCGCAAACAATCAAGGAACAAGACAGCCTACAACGACTGGCCAATATGGACACAACGGAATTATATGCTTTCATCGACAAAAAAATCGCTGATTATATAGCTGCCGAAGAGAAAAAGAAAGAAGAAGAAGAATTAAATGACGGAGGAACCCAGTTTGTTGACATGAACAACAGGGGCGGCTCAGGCAACAGCCTTGGGAATGGAGAATGGTATTTTTATAATACTGCCGCATTAAGCTCCGGATATACTGAGTTCGCTAGAAAATGGGGCAACAGGAAACTTGAGGACAATTGGCGCATAAGCAACAAGAGGCTTATGATGTCAGGTGAGGATGCATTGGCGGCAAACGACTCGATCACTGACTCAACATCGGTGGGAAGCGCAAACCCCATCGACAGGACATTTTATTTGGCAGGGATACCAAATACGCCCGAGAAGATGGAAGCCTCCGACAAAAAACTTATTGAAGCATTCAACCGACTGGGATTCATTTATTTAATGCAGCTCAACGATACCGTCAGGGCACAGGAAACTTATATTGACTTCCAAAAACGATTCCCCGAAAACGACTATCGCCTGGAATCGTGGTATGCTTTGTACAAGATTTATAGTTCACAAAACAATTCCGGGGAATCCGATTATTATAAAAACCTGATATTGTCGAGCTATCCCGAAAGCACTTACGCAAAAGTGATTATCAATCCTGATTATTACACTCTTTTGGAGGAGGAAAAACTGAAGGCCTCCGAACTATATATGCGCACATATAATGCCTTTAAGAAGGAGAAGTTCTATAGGGTGATCTCATACTCGAACAAAGGAATGGAACTCTATCCTGAAGATACTGCCCTGATGCCAAGGTTTATGTACCTTAGGGCGCTATCGCTCGGAAAGGTTGACACTCCCGACACCCTTTATGCCTGCCTTGACACGCTTCTTGTTTCATTCCCCGAAAGCGCCGTGGTGCCACGTGCGAAAGCCCTCTTAAGAAAACTGCAGCTGGAATACGGCTTAGGCGTCCCTGAAGAGATAAAAGAACAAAAGAAAGAGTTAGAAGCCAATAAGGGCAAGGAAAAGTCGATATATAACTATAAGGAAAACAGCATGCACTTCGTGATGTTTGTAGCCAACAACGAAAAAATCGAGGTCAACCCCCTGAAAATACGCTTATCCGACTTTAACGGCAAATATTTTAGTTTGATGCGCTTGAAAGTTAAGAGCCTGCTGCTCAACAAAACCCAAACTATTATTACGGTGGGCAACTTCAAGAACAAAGACGAGGCTATGAATTATTATAATGCGTTGAACAACGACGAATATGTCCTCTCAGGGGTTGCCAAAGAAGATTATTTCCTATTCCCCATCAGCACTTCCAATTATCCTTTGTTTTATCGCGACAAGAACATAGGAGGATATAAGGATTTCTTTGAAAAATATTATAAAAGAGACTAATGTTTCAGAAAATAATCAATCAAAATACCATGAAAAAATCTAGTAACAGCAATGGCGACCATGCCGTGCACAATTTGATCTCGCAAGGCACCATTATCAAAGGGGATATTGAAACCGAAGGCGATTTGAGGATCGACGGCTCCCTTGTCGGCAACATCATCACCAAAGGCAAACTGGTAGTTGGCGAGTCTGCGAGTATAGAAGGAACGGTAAAGTGCGATAATGCCGACATATCGGGGAAGCTAGTAGCCAAGGTTACCGTTAACAATTTGGTTAATTTAACTGAATCATCAAGGGTTTCAGGCGATATTATCACCAAAAGGATTTCCATAGAACCAGGGGCCGTTTTCTCTGGGACATGTCAAATGTCGTCGGGGAATTTGAGTTCGGTACAGGACAAAAACAAATCCGGTGAAAAAAAATGATGACAACCCTTTAAAGTTTTATGCCAAATATTCGAGCCTGGCATTGCAAATGATAGCGATTATCGTAGCTGCGGCATTCGGGGGCAAGGAAATCGACAAAGTAGTCGATATTAAATTCCCTGTATTTACTGTGGGCTTAACTATCCTAAGTGTCATCGCGGCCGTAATCTATGGCATGCGCGAGATCTTTAAACAAAAATAAAACAACATGAAAAGTTTCAAAACCTTCGTAAAGCAAATAACTATCTTGACTGCCGTAATGCTTCTATTAAGCATGGTGGTTTATTACTTCGCTCCCAAAATCAAGATCAGCCCTGCGTTTTTTTACATACTGATTTTTTTATATGCATCCAATATCGGGATTTTTAAAATGCTCTCAAGATCCATGGAGGGCAGGCTTAGCAAATTCGCAAACGCCTACATGATTGTCAATTTTGGGAAACTAGTGTTTTTTAGCATTATTATAGTTGTTTATGCAATCCTCAACAAGGAAGATGCCGTACCATTCATGTTAACATTTTTTATTTATTATTTTGTTTTCACATTTTATGAAGTCATCTCGTTATTGCAGATAAAAAAATAATTTATGCACAATCAGCATAGGCCTAACCAATTGGCCTCCAGTCGTTTTGATTAAGATAATTAAAATTTTTCGTTATTTTTACGGAAACAATTGTTTATGATGCGGTTTATATTCATATAATTTCTATTTTTATCCACTTAAATTTTTCTTGATGATAGTTGAATGTTCGATTGGTGATTATACGTATGTTTTGATTGGATTGGTTTGGGTCGCCTTTTCAATTTACAAAGGAATCCAAAAGGGCAAGAAAGGCCAACGACCTGAGCATGAAAATATTAGCAAAAAACCTTTGATGGAAGACCTCATAGGTGAGTTCTTAGGGATTAAGCAAGAAGAAACTGTTTATGCAGAAGAAAATACTACTCAGAAACCAACAGGGGATTCGTTAACGGAAGCTCTTGAAACTAATCCGTTAGCAAATGAAAAGACATCCGGGCCGTTTTCTTATGACGATGAATATGAAGAAGAGGGCAACTTTTTTGAAGAAAAGAAAGTCTATACACCAGAAGTCGAAAATAATTTGAAAAAAGCGGAATCGGTAACGAAGAAACCTATCCGTAAAAATAGAAAACCAAGAATTGATATCAAGAAAGCGGTAATTTATGCTGAGATACTAAAGAGGCCGTCGTACTGATTTTGTAAAATAGAAATAAATTAATTTAGTAAACCTTGTGTTTTATATGAGGTTTACAAGAAACAGTTAAATAACGCAGGATTTTTTATAGATTATAAAATTAACAGAGTATGATAAGAAATTTACTCCTCACGTTAGGCTTAATACTTGCGACAGCGCTTATGCTGCATGCGCAGCAAGGTGCATTGAAAGGAAAAGTAGTTGACAAGGACACCAAGGAACCTATTCCTTTTGCAAACATCATCCTTGTCAACAATGGAACCCAGGTTGGAGGTACCACGTCCGACTTCGACGGAAACTATACCATTAAGCCAATCCCACCGGGAAAATACGACTTAAAAGCAACTTTTGTAGGCTACAAAACAGTAATTACGCAAGGTATAACAATAGCAGCCGATAAAACAAGGTTTCATGATATTAAGATGACTGCTACGGCAGAGACATTGGAACAGGTTGAGATCATAGACTACAAGGTTCCATTAATATCAAAAGACGAAACAGCTTCCGGGGCTTCGATAACTTCGGAAGAAATTGCCAAAATGCCCAACAGGAACGCAAATGCCGTCGCCACCACGGTTGGTGGGGTTTTCTCACAGGATGGTGAAAGAGGCAGCGTTCGCGGTGCGCGTTCCGATGCAACAGCCATGTTTATAGATGGTATTAGGGTTATAGGTAATGCAAGCGTGCCACAATCGGCCATTGAGCAGGTTGACGTTATTTTAGGTGGTGTGCCTGCCCAGTACGGCGATGCAACATCTGGTATTATTAACGTAACAACAAAAGGCCCCTCCAGGAATTTTGGCGCCGGATTGGAGCTTGAGACTTCCGAATTCCTCGATAATTTCGGCGCTTCAAGGGTTGGGTTCAATTTAATGGGACCGTTGATCAAGGGGAAAAACAAAAACAACACTTCGGTCCTGGGTTATTTCATTGCCGGCGACATTAACTATAGGGCCGACGGAAGACCTTCTGCAATAGGCCATTACAAAGCCAAGGACGATGCGCTCAGAAACCTTGAGCAAAACCCCTTGCGGCCGGTAGGCGCAGGACAAAGCGGAACTTATGTCAATGGCGAGTTCCTTCGCAAGGATGATTTGCAGCAGATCAACACCTCCATGAACACCTCCAACTATAGCGTAAACATACTTGGAAACATCAATGTCAGGACTACGGAAACCATCAACCTGACTTTGGGAGGTAGTTATTATACAAGAAGCAGCAACGATTTCAACTATAGGGGCAGCTTGCTCAATTACAACAAAAACCGTCGGTTAAACAGGACAACCTATCGTGGTTACGTTAAATTTACCCAAAGGTTCCCTACCGACCCAGAATATACCGGACTGGTTAAAAACGTTTATTATTCCATCCAGGCAGACTACACCAAGGACAAAGGCGAATATGGCGACCCTACCCATTGGGACGACTTATTTAAATATGGTTACCTGGGAAAATTCTCAACCTATAAAACCCCTACTTACGAACTGGGGGCCGAAACCGTAAACGGCCAGACTTATGAGGACGTTTATTTACTGAACTCATGGGATTTCGACACATTGGTAACATGGGAAGCAAGGGATATCAACCCTTTGGTAGCCGAAGTAACCAATAGTTATTATGGTTTATTTGACGACCCGCAAGGAAACTATATGAACAACGACCAGATACTTCTTGGTGGCGGTCTGCTCAACGGCGGCGTACCTCGCTCTGTATATGGACTATACCAATCGCCCGGAACCAACCAGACAGGTTATGGTAAATGGGACAACGACCAGTATAACCTAAGAGCAGATGCATCTTTGGATATCGGGAACAATGCCATTAGGATAGGTTTCCAGTATGAGCAAAGAGTGAACAGGGCAATAAACTATTCGCCAACCGGATTATGGACACAAATGAGAGGTCTAACAAACTTCCATATCCGCGAACTCGACAAAGACAACCCCTTCTTTACCGGTATTGATACTATTGCTTATAACAGGAAATATGACGGGGCATCGCAATTTACATTCGACAAAAATCTGAGAAAAGCGATGGGCCTGGCCGAGGACGGACTGGATTTCATCCTTATTGACTCTTATGATTATAATGATGGCTCCATACTTTATTATGATGCCGAAGGAGTTATGCACACAGGCAATATAGGACAAAACGCATTCGATATCAGTATGTTTTCGTCCGATGAGCTTTGGAATAGCGGAAATTCTTATTTGAATTATTACGGATTTGACTATAAAGGGAATGTTACGACTAGCCAACCTGCTTTCGACGACTTTTTTGACAAAAGAGATGCTAATGGCGATTTAACCCGGGACATAGGTGCTTTCCGCCCAATTTATATGGCCGGTTATATTCAGGACAAATTTGCCTTTAAGGATCTTATCTTCAACGTAGGTGTCCGTGTTGACCGTTTCGATGCAAACCAAAAAGTTCTAAAGGATCCTTATTTGCTTTTCCCGGCCAAAACTGTAAGCGAAGTTAATTCATTCCAGGGAGGCGGGGCAATCAATCATCCCGGAAACATGGGAAGCGACTATATTGTTTATGTCGATAGAGTCGATAACCCATCAACGATAGTTGGTTATAGAAACGGGGATATCTGGTATAATGCCGAAGGTGTCGAAATCCAAGACCCGACGGTTCTTGATGTCGGAAGCGGGATATCGCCAATGTTAAAGAATCCGGACCAGCAGAATGTTGATATAACCTCCTTCAAGGATTACGACCCCCAGATTAACATCATGCCGAGGATATCGTTCTCCTTCCCTATTTCGGAAGATGCTTTATTCTTTGCGCATTACGATGTCCTGACCCAGCGTCCTACATCTAATATATTCTCTAATCCAGCAACATATTACTATTTTGGGGTTTATTATGATAATAATTTCACGAAAGTCAACAACAACCCTTCCTTAAAGCCGACAAAGACAATTGATTACGAATTAGGTTTCAAACAAAAACTCACTAACTCATCGTCGATTACCTTTACGACATTTTACCGTGAAATGCGCGACATGATCCAGTTGTACAGATTTACAGGTGCTTATCCGAACGATTATACATCTTATAACAACCTGGACTTCGGAACCGTTAAGGGACTCACCTTGGAATATGACTTAAGGCGTACGAACAATGTCCGTATGAGGGCTTCTTACACATTGCAGTTTGCCGATGCAACAGGCTCGTCAACAACAACTGCCGCATCGCTAATTGCCGCCGGGCTTCCAAACCTAAGGTCAACGTTCCCCTTACCATGGGACAGGAGACATCAGTTCAATATATTGCTTGATTATAGGTTTGCAAATGGCAAAAACTACAACGGGCCTAGTATCAAGCGCGAAAAGAGCGGCAAAGCCCCGGTCGATATCCTAAGCGACTTTGGGTTTAGCTTAACAGTAACAGGTGGTTCCGGGATTCCTTATACCGCCTCCACTAACGTAAGATCCCCATTATCGGGAGGCAACAACCTTCTGAAAGGAACTTACGGCGGCTCAAGGCTCCCCTGGCAATTCCGCATGGACCTAAGGATTGACAAAGACTTTTATTTCAGGTCGAAAGCAAAAGCCGGCGACAATCAAAAACGTACATATATGAATGTTTACTTCCAGATTCTAAACATTCTTAACACTAAAAACGTTATTAATGTTTATCCGTTCACAGGTAACCCTGACGATGACGGATATCTATCGGCTCCTGAATGGCAACGTGAGATCAAGTCTCAAATAGACCCACAGTCATTCTATGATTTATACAGCGTTTTTGTTGACAGCCCTTTTAACTATAGTGCGCCACGCCAAATAAGGATAGGTTTAATCCTCAACTTTTAACGGACAACTTAGCTAATTGAAAATGAAGAAAGTAGAAAATAATAATATTATGAGAAATATTTTTCGCGGCTTAATGATTGGCATCCTTGCTTTATTATTAATAAATCAATCCTTTGCCGAAGAATATAAATTCGAGAAAAGCCAAAGTGCAAACCTGAAACAAACTACGGCGGGCTGTGCCCCTGCGGCAGGTTTCGAATGGCTTGACATAAACAATGTCAAAGCACGTATAAATACGGGTGGCGACATGTGGTGGGACTTGCCGGGTGGTGTGGGTTCAAAATACTTCATCCCAAAGGAAGGATCTGCAACTTCAATGTTCTCAGGTTCTTTATGGATAGGAGGACTCGATATAAACAACCAGTTAAAGCTGGCTGCTCTAAGATACCGCCAAATTGGCGTAGACTATTGGACAGGGCCCCTGACCATTGATGGTACTGCTGCAATCGACGAACAGGTTTGTGCCGAATACGACAAGCATTTCCGCATGACGCGCGAAATGGTTGATGAGTTTATCGCACAATTCGACCCGGAGACAGGCGCCTATGCTCCCTATGACGGATATGTGGTGCCTCAGGAAATCCAAAACTGGCCTGCACATGGCGACGTTAGTAAAGGACAGAGCTACTACCTTGCCCCTTTTTATGATAAAGGTGGCGATGGCGATTATAACTGGGAAGAGGGCGATTACCCTTATTATGACATCTCAAACGAACTCTGTCATACAAAAATCCCAACTAAGGAAGAGGAGCTTGAAGGCTCCTTAATCCCGGGATCAAGTATCCTTGCCGACCAGGTGATTAAAGGCGACCAGACTTTGTGGTGGGTTTTCAACGATAAAGGCAACATACATACCGAAACACAGGGTGCTGCCATTGGAATGGAAATAAGGGCCCAGGCTTTTGCCTTTGCAACCAACGATGTCATCAACAATATGACCTTCTATTCTTATGAAATAATTAACCGTTCTACCTTTGAGCTCACTAACACTTATATGTCGCCATGGGTTGATACCGACCTTGGCTATGCCTTCGACGACTTTGTAGGTTGCGATGTTGGCAGGGGATTGGGTTATTGCTATAACGGCGCCGCCGTTGATGGGAATAACGAGCCTGAATCATACGGAAATCAACCTCCCGCAATTGGTGTCGACTTTTTCCAAGGGCCTTATATGGATCCTGATGGTTACGACAACCCGTCATTTGACGGCGACAGTACTGCCGGGCCGTCCTTCGGCGGAAGTTGCGATATAGTTTCGAAAAACGGCACTAACCTTACCATGAATTATTACGATGCCTCCGGAGCATTGGTTTCCGGCATCTTCAAGATTGAGGCAGCAGCAATAAACGGTGTTAACTTCGGAAACAATATCGTTGACGACGAACGTTTTGGTATGCGCCGTTTTGTATATCACAATAACGACAACAGCAACCAAGGAGACCCCGGTGTGGCTGCGGAATATTATAATTACCTAAGGGGTATTTGGAAAAACGGCCAGAAAATGAGATACGGTGGCGATGCCTATGCATTGGGCGTTGTAGGTCCCGATTGCGAGTTCATGTTCCCTGGCGATTCAGACCCTTGTAACTGGGGCACCGAAGGAATCCCACCTAATGGCGGTTTTACTCAAAACGGGTTTTACTGGACTGAGGAAACCGGAAACAACGGTTCGCCCAACGCCCCTAGCGACAGGCGTTTCATGCAGTCGGCAGGACCTTTTACACTGAAATCGGGAGCCGTAAACTATATAACCGTGGGTATTCCATGGGCCCGCGCAACTTCCGGTGGCCCTTTCGCATCGGTTGAGCTTTTAAGGGTTGTGGACGATAAATGCCAGGCCTTGTTCGATAACTGCTTTAAAGTAATCGACGGCCCTGACGCCCCGGATCTTGCTATCCGCGAACTCGACCAGGAATTGATAGTTTATATCTCAAACTCCCCCAATTCAAATAACTTCAACGAATCGTATTCAGAAATAGACCCTAACATTATTCAACCCTTGCCCGGCGGCAATGGTGAGCCAAGCGACTCCCTTTACAGATTTGAAGGCTATCAGATATTCCAGTTGAAAAGCCCTCAGGTTAGCGTAGAAAGTCTCTATGATGCTGACAAAGCCCGTTTAGTTGCTCAATTCGACGTTAAGAACGGAGTTACTAGAATCGTAAATTACAATTATAATGAAGCATTGGAGGCCAACGTCCCGCAGGAAATGGTAAAAGGTGGCGACAATGGTATCTCACATTCCTTTATATTAACACAGGATGCTTTTGCAGAAAACAATGTTCGACTGGTTAACCACAAACAATATTACTATATGGCAATTGCCTATAGTTATAATATGTATGCTCCATATAAACCTGATTTGCCACCTTATGGGCATCTGGGCCAAACATTACCTTATTTGGCAGGCAGAAAGAACATTAAGACTTATGTAGGTGTACCACATAAAATAGTGAACGGGACAAAAGTTAACGGTGAGTATGGGGACACTCCGGAAATCACCCGTGTTGCAGGCAATGGTAACGGCGGAAACATTCTTGAGCTGACGGATGCGACCATCGCAGAGATTTTGTCGAAATCCCCCGCAGGACCCGATAATATTTTTGGCGATCCTGATTATCCAATAGCATACAATCCTGTTTACAAGAAAAATTTCGGGCCTGTCAATGTAAGGGTTATCGACCCTCTAAACGTTGTCAGCAGCGACTACCAATTATGGTTGGACACTTTAAAGACCATACGTCTGGAAAATGTTGTCGGAGACGCCATCTTACGGGGCGACACAGCAAGTAAGCTAGTCTCAAAATGGTTTTTAAAAGACATGAACACAGGGGACGTTTACCCTGGTGATACAAGTATTCTTTTCCAAAACGAACAATTGTTTACCGATCTCGGTATTTCCGTGGAACTGTCGCAGCCTTATTATCCGGGGCCGTACAATGTAGGCGACAACCAGAGTCAAAAAGCAATGTATTACATACTTTCCGACAACAATGGATACCTAAGCTCTTCTGTTGAGGTTGAAGATAGTTCCAACATTTGGTTATCCGGCGTTCCTGATGTGGACATCCCCGGATCGCCGATAAACTGGATACGTTCAGGAACATATAAAGCCGGTGATGCCGGTACTGCTGCCGACGACGACTGGAATATGACAAGGGATCCCAACAAACCATGGGACCCACAGGAAAACTATGAGAAGATTGTTGGTGGAACATGGGCGCCTTATTCGATGGCTGCTTTTGGAAACAACACCCCCGGTGAAAACAGTGCTGTTGAGAGCGAAGTTGGCCCTGCGTTTAGCGGACTGGCCAAAAACGGCTCCTCATTAAGAAAAATTTCAAGTGTTGACATTGTCTTTACGCCCGACAAAACTAAGTGGTCGCGCGTTCCTGTTCTTGAAATGAGCTATTATCAAGAACTTACTGAAGGAAATGTACCAAAATTTGCACTTCGCGCCCATGCTTCTGTTGACAAAGACGGAAATTATGCCACAATTGGCGATGGCCCCAGTGAAAACCCCAACGACGCCAACTATATCAGTGACCATGGTATGGGCTGGTTCCCGGGATACGCAATCAACATTGAAACCGGCGAAAGACTAAACATTATGTTCGGCGAAGATTCATGGCTGGTTGACCAAAATGGTCGCGACATGATATTCAATCCAACTTCGGAAATTATTAAAGGTACTAATGGTGAAATAACCTTTGGCGGCAAACATTATGTTTATATCATGCGCCACGATACAGTTAAGACAACTTTGGGGCCATTCAACTTCGTAATTCAATCCCCTGCCTACGATGCGGGCAGGAATGCCATTGAGACCCTTGATACTTTATTTACATCAACGCTGTTCGGCATAAAACACCTCTTCTTCACAAATATAATGTACACAGGGATACCCCTGGCAAACCCGAACGCGGAATGGTTGTCGAATGAGCTGAAAATTAAGATAAGAATCAGCAAACCATACGAGAGGTTCTATGCTAGAATCCCTTTGGACACAATTTATCCGGGCATGGACATAAACGCCGGTTACCCTATGTATGAGTTCAGCACGG
This sequence comes from Chlorobiota bacterium, assembly GCA_013151215.1. GTDB lineage: Bacteria > Bacteroidota > Bacteroidia > Bacteroidales > F082 > BM524. The sequence goes on from JAADIS010000049.1 coordinate 18,161, forward strand.
CAGGCCTTGCAACAGGCTACGACGAACCTACGGTCATCGAATCCCATCTCGACATCATCAACATAGTGCCAAATCCTTATTATGCATTCTCGGCTTATGAGAATAACGCACTGGATACAAGGGTGAAAATCACTAATATCCCGAAGCAATGTACCATTACTATATTTGATGTTGCCGGAACAAAAATAAAGCAGTTTAAAGTTGATGTAGGAGGCGTTGCCCCTGTAAAATTCGGGCAGGATATCAACAAACAGGATTATATGCAGGAAACAACCAGTATCGAATGGGACATGAAGAACTTTGCCGGGGTTCCCATTTCGGGCGGTGTTTATTATATACATGTAAAATCACCAGTTGGTGAAAGAGTTATTAAATGGTTCAGCATTCAACGAACTCCTGACCTTAACACATTCTAATCAAAATTTAATGGACAAGAAAAAAATAAATGGTATGAATACTTTTTATAAATATCTGATTGCATTTTTAATTATCGCGACAATAAGTCCTGCTTATGCCGGTAACAAAGACCGTTCGGGTCAAGCCGGCGCTTCTGAATTGCTAATTAATCCATGGGCCAGAAGTAGTGGGTGGGGAAATGCCAATATGGCTAACGTAAAAGGTCTTGAAGCTATGTGGGGCAATGTTGCAGGAACTGCGTTTACAAAAAAAACACAGTTGATATTTTCTCATACACAATGGCTTAAAGGAACCGGGACTAATATTTTCGCCTTTGGCTTAACACAAAAAGTCGGGGAGTCAGGTGCCTTTGGCCTGCAGGTTATGTCGATGAATTTTGGTGAAATACAAATTACCAACGGCAGCAGCCCCGATGGGGGACTTGGCACTTATAAACCTAGTCTGATGAATTTTGCGCTTTCCTATGCAAAAGCATTCTCCAACTCTATCTATGGTGGTTTAGTAGTTAAGTTCATTTCCGAGTCGATATCCGACGTTAATGCCTTTGGCATGGCCATAGATGCCGGAATACAGTATGTTACAGGCGAGAATAACCAAATGGCATTTGGCGTCGCATTGAAAAATGTTGGCCCGCAAATGAAGTTTTCAGGAGACGGCCTCTCTTTTAAGGAAATTATTACTATGAAAGGTGTCGATCAAGGCTATACGTTCAACCAAAGATCGCAAGTTTATGAAATTCCGACCATGCTTACAATAGGCGCTGCTTACGACTTCCTTTTCGGAAATGATTATAGAATGACCCTTGCAGGTACTTTTATCTCAAACTCTTTCTCGAAAGACCAATTTGCTATAGGAATTGAAGCAAGCCTTAAAAACTGGGTTATGTTACGCGCAGGCTACACCTACGAACAAGGATTGTGGGACAATATAGAAACAACTGAGAAAACTAACCTCAGTACTGGCTTAAGTTTAGGCGCAAGCATAAATGTGCCATTAAACAAAGAAAAAGGGACTAGTTTCGGAATAGATTACTCATATAGGGAAACTGTTAGTTTCAACGGCAATCACAGTATTGGAATTGTCTTAAATTTCTAAAAAAAATCTTAAAGGAAAGATAATCTTTTTATCTTTGCCGCTTCATTAAGAGACTCTTAAGCATTTTTAAGGGTCTCTTAAGTTATTATAAGCACTTAAATAAGTTAATAAAATGAATTCGAAATACTTTACCGAAGAGGGTTTGCAGAAGATAAAAGATGAACTTGACTCATTAGAAAGAGTCGAGAGGCCTTCTATTTCGAAACAAATAGCCGAGGCCCGCGACAAGGGCGACCTGTCGGAAAACGCAGAATACGACGCTGCTAAAGAAGCTCAGGGAATGCTTGAGCTTAAAATATCAAAACTAAAGGATATTATCAGCAAAGCCCGTATTATAGATGAATCCAAGATGGATAGTAGCAAAGCCTATATCCTTTCCACCGTTACCATAAAAAACTTAAGGAACAACCAATGCATGAAATATACATTGGTTCCCGAAAAGGAAGCTAATATCAAAGAGGGGAAACTTTCTGTTGACTCACCAATCGCTAAGGGCTTGCTTGGCAAATCAGTTGGCGACCAGGTCGAGATTACTGTTCCGGCCGGCACTATTCCTTTTGAACTAGTTGACATAAGCAGGTAGAAAAATATTTAATAAAAGGCCGTCTCGCCATAGGTGAGACGGCCTTTTTTTTGTCCTTTAATATTAAATATCCCATCCCCCGTTTGATTTAAACGATAAGATTGGTAACTTTGTAAAAAAAATCATGGCAACAATATTCACGAAAATCGTAAATGGCGATATCCCATCTTATAAAATTGCCGAAACCGACAATTATTATGCTTTTCTCGACATAAATCCTCTGGCAAAAGGTCATACGCTCGTTATCCCTAAGAAAGAAACAGATTATATTCTTGATATTGAGGATGAGGAATTCAAGGGCCTGTTCGTGTTTGCAAAGAAAGTTGGAATAGCTATTGAGAAAGTAATTCCTTGCAAACGGATGGGAATTACAGTTATAGGCTTGGAAGTTCCTCATGCCCACATTCATCTAATTCCCATAAATTCGATCTATGATATGGATTTTAAACAGCCTAAACTTAAATTCTCAACTGATGAACTCCAGGAAATTGCATCTACGATCCGTGATGAATTCGATGCTCTATAACTGTCACCATATCTTTTTATGCCTCTTCTTCCAATATGGTGTTTTACAATAAACTTATAATTGCTTAAAAAATGAAAAATGTTTTTTTAATTGCGGCCCTTGTCCTCTTTGTCATCAATACTTTTTCGCAAACAGACATAAAAACCACTGCCGAGAAAACAAACTATAAATTGACTTCTTCTTATATAGATATCATCAATTTTATAAACACACTTGACAAACAATCGGATATACTACGCATTGAAACAATAGCCAAAACTGCTGAAGGCAGGGAAGTGAAAATGATGGTGATCGCAAATCCAATGATATACAACTTTAGCGAAGCCAAAGATGACAAAAGAGTGGTTGTTTATATTGAAGCCAACATTCACGCAGGAGAAGTCGAGGGCAAGGAAGCAACACAAATGCTCGCACGCTACCTTATAAGCAATCCGGGATCAGAGATATTAAAAAACTGTATAATACTTATCAATCCCATATTAAATCCCGACGGAAACGAGAAGTTCAGCGATAAAAACAGGACTAACCAAAACGGCCCGGCCAGCGTTGGTGTAAGGTATAACGGACAGCATCTGGATATAAACCGCGATGGCATTAAACTGGAAACACCTGAGGCAAAGGGAATCCTTAACAATGTGCTGAACAAATGGGACCCATCGGTTTTTGTGGATTGCCATACAACAAATGGCTCTTACCACAAAGAACCGGTAACTTTTACATGGATGATAAACCCCAACGGCGACAGAAATCTTATCAATTATATGAGGGATAAGATGATGCCCGAGGTACACGATAAACTTTTATCAAAATACAATGTTGAAAACGTGTTTTACGGAGAATTCATCGACCGGATGAACATCGACAAAGGATGGCACCAATATGCTGCCGAGCCCCGGTACCTGGTCAATTATGTGGGCATTAGGAACCGGCTTTCCATTTTAAACGAAAACTATGTTTATGCCGACTTTAAAACTCGCGTAAACGGTAGCTACAACCTCTTAAGGACAATTCTGGATTATGCTTCCAATAACTCCAGGGAAATAAAAAACATTATCAAACTTGCCGACGAAAGAACTATTGCAAGAGGGCTGAACAATAAGCCAAGCGATTCATTTGCAATACAATACAAATCATATCCCACACCTCATAAAATCAAGATCCAGGCCTATGAGGCCGACACCATCCCGGGCATGAAAGGATATTGGCGTTACAGACAAAGCAACCGTCAGCGTGATGTTATCGTTGATTATTATGCTGATTATTTCCCAACTAAATCAGTGCGTTTTCCATATGCATATATCCTGGATATAACAGATGCAAATGTCTTGCAGAACTTAAAAACACATGGTATTAAATATGAACGTCTTTCCAGTGATATGAATCTGGAAGTGGAGCAGTTCATCTTTACATCATTAAAACCATCTTCGAGGATTAATCAAGGACATTATACAAATATTGTTGAAGGTAATTTCGAATCAGTAGAAAGAGTTTTTAAAAAAGGGACGCTTATTGTTAAAACAGCACAGCCACTTGGATGGCTCGTCGCATATTTATTTGAGCCCCAAACCACTGATGGCCTGCTGTATTGGAACTATTTCGACAAATACCTTGCTCCGCAATGGGGAGGGAACCTGTATCCATATCCTGTTTACCGTTTAGTGCAAAAACCAGCTACAGCAATCGATGATCAATAAGGACCGGTTCTGCATCAAGGGTTTCGCATTTAGTATGCCCTATCCTTCACACCTTCAATATAGTTTATAAACGACTGGTTAACAACTCTGTTACCACCAGGCGTTGGGTAATTTCCGGTAAAATACCAATCACCCTGATGATTTGGTATCGCAGAATGCAAGTCTTCAATTGTTTGATAAATAACGTTTACTTCAGAATTTACTCCATTTGCGGTAACCAAATGTGCTATTTTATCCGATATCTGTTCAGCTGTAAAAGGTTTGTAAATTAATTTCACATAGTTAACGATTTCTTCCTTGGGAAGGTTCTGTTGTGCTTTACACCTGGCATAAACCATATTAATCACATCCTTCTGATTTGTTTCTTTCAGTAAATTTATCGCAGCCCTGAAGGCAATAAAATCCCCCAAACGAGCCATGTCGATACCGTAACAGTCCGGATATCGGATTTGTGGCGCCGATGAAACAATGATTATGCGTTTTGGGTCCAGGCGGTCGAGTATCCTTATAATGCTTTCCTTAAGGGTAGTTCCGCGCACTATCGAATCGTCGAGGACAACAAGGGTATCAATATTTCTTCTTACAACGCCATATGTTACGTCATAAACGTGGGCTACAAGGCTATTACGTTGATTATCAGCAGTAATAAAAGTCCGTAGTTTTGCATCTTTTACAGCAATCGACTCTACGCGCGGTCTGATGGTGAGAACTTTTTTAAGTTCCTCATTTGAAAGTTTCCCTCCGGAACTTACTATTTTCTCCTCAATCGACCTGGCCGCAAAATTTGTCATACGGTCAACAAGCCCTTGAAAAGCCACGGAGGCAGTATTTGGAATAAATGAAAAAACAGTGTTTTCCAAGTCGTAATTGATTTCCTTTAAAATGGCCGGCCCTAGCAGGTATCCTAGTTTTTTGCGCTCCTGATAGATATCCTTATCCGTCCCTCTGGAGAAATAAATCCGTTCAAACGAACAAGGTTTAACAGGCTGGGGGTCAGTAAATCTTTCTATCTGGACCTTTCCTGATTTTTTAATGATAATAGCATTGCCGGGTTCAATTTCTTTTATTTGGTCATAAGTTAAATTAAAGGCAGTTTGTATGACAGGGCGCTCCGAGGCCGCAACTATTATTTCATCGTTCATATAATAAAAGGCCGGTCTTATTCCTGAGGGATCGCGCATAACAAAAGCATCGCCATGTCCGAAAAGACCACCTATTACATACCCGCCGTCCCATCGCTTGGCTGAATCCCTGAGGATTTTTAAGATGTCGAGCTGATTGCTTATTAATTCAGTAGTTTCTATTTTATTGTAGCCCTCATCCTTGAACCTGCGATACAGCTTTTCGTTTTCCTCATCCAGAAAATGACCGATTTTTTCCATGACCGTAACAGTATCGGATGTTTCCACAGGATATTGCCCAAGCTCAACAAGAGTTTGAAACAATTCGTCATTATTGGTCATGTTGAAATTACCGGCAAGGACAAGATTCCTTGTTTTCCAGTTGTTTTTCCGCGTCATCGGGTGAAGGTTTTTAATACCGTTTCCACCAAATGTACCGTAACGCAAATGGCCCAGGAACAGCTCACCGGTAAAATCAAGGTTGTTTTTCAACCAATTAACATCGTTCAACCTCTTTGGATTCTCACCTTTTACATTGTTGAACTTATTGTATATCTTGTTGAACAAATCCTTAATTGGAGCCTCGCTGTTCGACCGCTGCCGGCTAATGTATTTCTGTCCAGGGGGCAAATCAAATTTTACCTCTGCTATGCCAACGCCGTCCTGCCCTCTGTTGTGTTGCTTCTGCAAAAGCAAATGCATTTTTTGAAGACCGTAAATCGACGTGCCGTATTTACCTAAATAATATTCCAGGGGTTTTAAAAGCCTTACCAAGGCTATTCCGCATTCGTGTTTGATTTGGTCGCTCATTGATATAGAGGAATGATTATTTTTGTGCAATTGAAAACATTGCAAAATTAAATAAAAAGATGATGCAAATACGCCTTGCGAATGATGAAGAAATATTTTCCATTGCCGGCTTCCAGCTAAAAATGGCTAAAGAAACGGAGAATATAGAGCTTGACAGGACAACAGTTGAAAACGGTGTCAGGTCGGTGTTTCAGGACAAACATAAGGGAACTTATGTTGTGGCCCTTGAACAGGATACTGTTATAGGTTCATTATTAATTACTTATGAATGGAGCGACTGGCGAAATTCGGTGGTTTTATGGATACAATCCGTTTATGTTATCCCGGAATACAGATCGCAAGGAGTGTTTAGGCTGTTATACAACTACGTTAAAAAAATAGCAAACGAAGACAAAAATGTTAGTGGAATTCGTCTTTATGTTGATAAAACAAACAAGAATGCCATGAAAGTTTACAAAACCATTGGCATGAATGGCGAGCATTACCATGTTTTCGAATGGATGAAGTAAGTGGTTTTTGAACGTTGATCTCCATTATCAATATTCTGTTAGGGCTTTTCGGATTCCTTAGCATTTGACAAACCGGCTCAAACCTGCAAACAAAAAGAGTATTCAGTAGGTGATATTCCGGATATGTCGCACAAATCAAAAAATTATTAGCTTTGCTAAGCATTAAAAAATCGCATAAAATGAATAAATTTCCCTTAATAGCAGCACTATACTTTATTCCCTTTTTGATTATGGCCCAAACTGCCGACAAATCAGATTGGGCAGGGGGATATCCTGATGCCTGCACTTCGATAACAGTTGGCAAGAAAGCAAGTTTCGACGGTTCGGTGATTACGTCACATACCGATGACAGCCATCGTACACGCTCATGGATCGATATAGTTCCCGGACAAAAACATAAAGCGGGCGCCACCATTAAAATGTACAAACGTATAAAAAACGACAGTCTGGCAATGCCGGCCTATGGCCATAAGCTTATTGGTGAAATCCCGCAGGTCAGCGAAACTTATGGTTATATAAACACAGCATACCCAAGCCTGAACACCAGGCAGTTAGGTATAGGGGAATCTACTTTTGGAGGAAGGGAAGAGTTGCAGAGCGATAATGGTTTAATCGACTGCCAAAGGCTTTGCTTACTGATGCTGGAAAGAGAAACAACCGCCAGGGGTGCTATTAAAACGGCTGGTGAGCTGTTGGCAGAATACGGATGGAACGATTATGGCGAAGCCCTTACAATTGCCGACAAAAACGAGGTTTGGCATCTTGAGATAGTTGGCCCCGGAAAAGGCAAAAAAGGTGCTGTTTGGGTGGCACAAAGAGTTCCTGACGATCATGTTGCCGTTAACGTAAATGCCAGTACGATCAAAGAAATCGACCTTAGCGACAGCAATTATTTCATGGCGTCCGAAAATATTTTCTCGGTAGCAAAAGAAAATGGATGGTGGAATGAAAATGAGAATTTCCGTTTTTGTTATGCCTATGCTCCCCATAGCCGTACTTCTTTGGCATCGCGCCGACGCGAATGGAGAGTCTTTAGTCTTTTGGCCCCTTCCTTGAAACTTGATCCTAATCAGGAGAACTATCCTTTTTCGGTTAAACCTGACACATTAGTAACATTGGAAAAGCTAATTAGTATATTCAAAGATTATTATCAAGGAACACCTTTCGATATGAGGTACAACCAGGTTTCGACAGACAAAGACGGGAAAACCATATTGTCACCGCTTGCAAATCCTCACCAACCTTACGACGCCAACGACCTCTGGCATACAAACGGAGGCTGGAACCGGCTGGGTGAAAGAACAATAGCGCGCTGGTACACCATGTATGCCACTATTATCCAATTACGCAATTGGTTGCCTGATGAAATCGGTGGAATTGAGTGGCTTGCAATGGACAATGTGGCTTCCTCAATTTATGTTCCTATTTATGGTAGTTCAACCGACTTGCCTTCGGAATACAAAACCCCGGGTCGGGTAAATGGATACACTATGAAATCTGCCTGGTGGATTTTTAACCGTCTGGGGACACTTACGGCCCAACGCTGGGGCGATATGCACAAAGATGTTGATGCCAGATGGAATCCGATGCAAGAAAATTTTATTAAAGAGATACCCGAAATTGACAAGCAGGCATTGAAACTCTACAATAAAAGACCTGACAAGGCAATAGAGTTTTTAACAAATTACTCCAACGAAAAAGGAAGCATAGTGATGAAGGATGCCATTGAACTAGGTGATTTCCTTTGGACTAAATACGACGAGAAATTTTAGGGCTCTCGTCCTCGTTTGCAACGAGGATGCAGATGTATTTATAGCATCCTCGTTACCGCTGCGCTCAAACGAGGACGAGACGGGACGGGTAACTCAAAATTCGATATTGAAGATTCGATATTCTACATTCCAAAAATAACAACGGACTGTTCTCAGGAGATTTCTCCGCCCTGCAGTTGTCGAAATGACAGCAAAAACCGGTGTTCGTGTAAGTGGTTTTCGGCATTGCTTGAGAAGTGTGGCAGCAACAAGCAACTTTTCAACCTCTGAACTTTTCAACCTCTGAACTTTAAACTTTTTCCTTTCAACTTTTAACTTTAAACTTTTAACTTTAAACTTTTAACTTTTTCCTTTCAACTTTTTCCTTTTTCCTGTACAACATCCTCGTTACCGCTGCGCTCAAACGAGGACGAGGTAAGAACATACTTAACAAAACACATATAATCACCTTATGTATTAAGTATACTTAATATATTTATTATATTTGCAACATACATTAACTATACTTAATATATAAAGTATGTCATTGCATAATAAAACTTACATAAAACGACAAAATTATCTGGAGAAAGCACTGGCATTTCTAGATAAGAATCTCATTAAAGTCATTACTGGCCAAAGGCGTACTGGCAAGACTTATATTATGTTGCAGTTAATGGATGAGATACTGAAGATTAATTCCGAAGCACAAATTATTTTTATTGATAAAGAATTGATGGAGTTTGACTTTATTAAAACCGCACAGGATTTAATGAAATATCTTAACGAAACAATAAAGGATGAAAAACAAACATATATTTTTATTGATGAAGTACAGGAGATTGAAGGATTTGAATATGTTTTGCGAAGCATTCTAAACAAAGGCATTGCTGATATTTGGTGCACCGGTAGTAATGCCGATGTGCTAACTGGGGAACTGGCTGACAAACTTAGCGGTCGTTATATCGAAATTCGTGTACACGGACTTAACTTTCTGGAATTCCTTGAGTTCCACTCTTTAAAGAATGACAATAGCAGTTTATACAAATATTTAAAATTTGGCGGGCTTCCAAACTTAATAAATTTACCCCTTGAAGAAGATATCGCTTTCGATTACCTAAAAACAATTAATGCAACGGTATTGCTAAAAGATATTATCAAAAGGCATCAAATACGTAATGTTGCCATGTTGGAGAGTTTAATACGCTTTATGGCAGATAATACAGGCAGTTTATTTTCGGCAAACAGTATCAGTAAATATTTAAAATCAAAAGGTCGAAGTATTTCTGCTTCCATTATCTCAAATTATATTTCATACATACAGGACTCCTACTATCTTATCAAAGTAAACCGTTCGGATTTACAGGGAAAAAGAATTTTTGAAACAACGGAGAAATACTATTTTGAGGACTTGGGTCTTCGAAATGCATGGATAGGGTATCAGCCAATGCACATTAACAAACTTATTGAAAATGTGGTGTTCAAACATTTGATTGTTTTGGGTTATAAAATTACAGTTGGCAGTATCGGGGGGAAGGAGATAGATTTTATAGCAGAAAAAACCGGTGATAAAATTTACGTACAATGTGCTTACCTTATTACCGACAAAAAAACCAGGGAAAGGGAATTTGGCAACCTCCTAAAAGTTTCTGACAATTACAGAAAAATAGTTGTTAGCATGGACGAACCTGCCGGTGGTAATATTGAAGGTGTTGAGCATTTTCATTTACGGGAGTTTTTAAGCGTTTCATTGTAGTTCTTCTTTTCTCGTCCTCGTTTGCAACGAGGATGCTTGTATTTTCAACTTTTATATTACATCCATAACACAACTGTTTTAATGTTTTAGCATCCTCGTTTCCGCTGCGCTCAAACGAGGACGAGACGGGACGGGTAACTCAAAATTCGATATTGGAGATTCGATATTCAATATTCCAAAAATAGCAAAGGACTGTTATCAGGAGATTTCTCCGCCCTGCGGTTGTCGAAATGACAGCAAAATCCGATCTTCGTGTAAGTGGTTTTCGGCATTGCGTGCGAAGCGTGGCAGCAACAAGCAACCTTTCAACCTCTGAACTTTTCAACCTCTGAACTTTAAACTTTAAACTTTAAACTTTAAACTTTAAACTTTTCCCGCTACCGGATGACAGCATGACCTTGTACAACATCCTCGTCACAGACGAGGACGGGAAACAAAAACGGGCATCAACAAATTGTCGACGCCCGTAATTCCAGACTTGATTAAAGTCCGTTTATATCCCCTCAGATATAAACCTAACAAACTTTAGCAGCAAAGAACTCGCGGTTCATGCGAGCGATATTCGCAACTGAAATTTCTTTCGGGCATTCTGCCTCACAAGCATAGGTGTTGGTGCAGTTGCCAAACCCGATATCATCCATTTTAGCTACCATTCTTTCAACTCTTTCCTTTGCTTCCACCCTGCCCTGTGGCAAGAGTGCAAACTGAGAAACCTTGGCAGATACGAACAACATTGCGGATGCGTTCTTGCATGCTGCAACACATGCCCCGCAACCGATACATGCGGCGGCGTCCATTGCCAAATCGGCATTTGCTTTCTTAATTGGAATGGCATTGGCATCGGGAACGCCACCTGTTGAGACCGAGACAAAACCACCTGCCTGGATAATCTCGTCAAAAGCCGAACGGTCAACCATAAGGTCTTTTATTATGGGGAAAGGTTTTGCCCGCCATGGCTCGATGGTAACTGTTTCGCCATCGTGGAACTTGCGCATGTGAAGCTGGCATGTTGTAATGGCGTCATCAGGGCCATGAGGCCTTCCGTTTATAAATAAGCTGCACATGCCACAAATGCCCTCGCGGCAATCGTGATCGAACGCAACAGGCTCCTCGCCTTTTGAAACCAGCTGCTCATTGAGGACATCCATCATTTCCAGAAATGAAGAGTCCTTTGAAATATTTTGAATAGGGTATTCTCTAAACTCACCCTTGGCGTCAGGACCTGACTGCCTCCATATTTTAAGTTTTAAATCCATGATTCTGTTTTTTGTATGCTATTAAGCAGTTTTGTAATTACGCTGTTTAACCTCAATATTCTCGTAAACCAATGGTTCCTTATGAAGTTCAGGCTCTACATCATCGCCTTTATATTCCCATGCGGAAACATAAGTAAAATTCTCGTCATCGCGTAAAGCCTCACCTTCCGGTGTCTTCGACTCTTCACGGAAGTGGCCTCCACAGGACTCGCTACGGTTGAGTGCATCCCTGGCCATAAGTTCGCCAAGTTCAAGGAAATCGGCAACTCTTAAAGCCTTTTCCAATTCCACGTTCATTCCGTTTTTCTCATCCGGCACTTTTACTCTTTGATAAAATTCCTTGCGCAGGGCGGAAATCTCCTTAATAGCTTTTTCCAAACCTTCTTTAGTTCTTGCCATTCCGACATTATCCCACATTATCAATCCCAGCCGTTTATGGAAGGAATCAACAGTTTCGTCGCCGTTCACCGATATTAACTTATCGATGCGATCCTGAACATCTTTTTCTGTTTGTTCAAACTCTTTCGAGTTTATATCGAAACGCGGAACCGTAATTTGGTCGGCAAGATAGTTTTGCATTGTATAAGGAAGAACAAAATACCCATCTGACAAACCTTGCATCAATGCGGAAGCACCGAGTCGGTTTGCTCCGTGGTCGGAGAAATTTGCCTCCCCGCCGAAGAACAATCCCGGAACAGTGGTCTGTAATTCATAATCTACCCAGATACCTCCCATTGCATAATGTATGGCCGGATAAATCATCATTGGTGTTTCATAGGGGTTCTCGTCAACAATCTTTTCATACATCTGGAAAAGGTTGCCATAACGTGCTTCGATAACATTTTTGCCCAAACGGTCTATTGCATGTTTGAAGTCGAGGTAAACTGCCAAGCCTGTCGTTCCAACGCCGAAACCGGCATCGCATCTTTCCTTGGCCGCTCTTGAGGCCACATCCCTTGGGACAAGGTTTCCAAAAGCAGGGTATCTTCTTTCGAGATAATAATCCCTGTCGTCTTCAGCAATTTCAGTAGGGCGCAACTCGCCTTTCTGAATTTTTACTGCATCTTCCTTTTTCTTGGGAACCCATATTCTACCATCATTTCTTAAACTTTCGCTCATCAGCGTAAGCTTGCTCTGAAAATCGCCGTGAACCGGAATACAGGTTGGATGAATTTGGACAAAGCTCGGGTTTCCAAAAAAGGCACCGCGCTTATACGACCTCCAGGCCGCTCCTCCATTGGAGGTCATGGCATTGGTTGAAAGGAAGAATACATTTCCATAGCCACCGCTGGCAACAAGCACTGCATGTGCCGAATGCCTCTCCAACTTCCCGCTAACCAGGTTTCTAACTATTATTCCCCGGGCTTTTCCGTCTATCGTAACAAGATCGAGCATCTCCCTACGGGTAAAAAGCTCCACGGAACCTTTATTGATTTCTTTACTTAAGGCACTATAAGCGCCCAAAAGCAACTGCTGTCCCGTTTGACCGCGCGCATAAAACGTCCTTGAGACCAAAGCACCCCCAAAAGAACGGTTATCCAATGTCCCGCCATATTCGCGGGCAAATGGTACTCCTTGTGCAACACACTGGTCTATAATGTTGTTGCTCACTTCTGCTAGGCGATATACGTTTGCCTCGCGGGCACGATAGTCGCCTCCTTTAACTGTATCATAAAACAAACGGTAAACACTGTCGCCATCGTTAGGATAGTTCTTAGCAGCATTAATACCGCCTTGAGCAGCTATACTATGGGCACGACGAGGGCTGTCCTGAATACAGAAAACTTTTACGTTAAAACCCATTTCTCCAAGGCTGGCAGCCGCAGCACCACCTGCGAGGCCGGACCCAACAACAATTATATCAATTTTTCTCTTGTTGGCAGGGTTTACAAGGTTTTGATGATTTTTATAATTTGTCCATTTTTCGGCCAATGGGCCTTCCGGAATCTTCGAATCTATTTTTGCCATATCTGTTCTTATTTAGTAAAATAAATAACTAAGGGAATTAATATGTAACCCAAGGTGATTACGATAGCAAGCAAACGTCCTGCATTTTTTATGCATGGAGTATATTTAGGATGATTTAATCCCAACGATTGAAAAGCAGATTGAATTCCATGATCGAGGTGAAAACCCAAAAACAATAGTGCAATTATATAAAAAGCAACATAAGCCGGATTAGCAAAAAGGTCAAATACCAATCCTGCCATATCCTCCATCACAACCCCATCTATGTTCACTTCCCCAATTTCCCCTACCAAACCTTTGGCGACGAGAAAGAAGTTCAAAAAGTGTATGATCAAAAACACAAATATAACGACCGCCGTATGGATCATATATTTAGAGAAGAAAGATTGCTCTGATGACGCCTTCACTTTATAGGCACTCGGCCTGGCCATCCAATTCTGGAACTGCAATGTCAGGCCAAGTATTATATGGACTATAAAGCCCGCAAAAAGCACCCATTGGAAAACCTGTATAAAAGGATTGGTTCCCATAAAATGAGCCGCTTCGTTAAACAAGTCCGAGTCAGGACTTGTAATCATTGTCAAGTTGAGGGATAAATGTACCAACAAAAAGGTAAACAAGAACAATCCCATCAACGACATCCAAATTTTCTTTGCCACGGATGACAGCGAAAGTAAATTACTCATAATTAAATATTTACTTGATAAAATAATTGTTAATTCCCAGTCTTTAATATTTCCCACAAAGGTCTGAAACATATTGCTCTTATCCAAAAATTAAGACATAAATTAATGAAATGTCAGGATAAACCTGTTAATTTATAACATATCTAAAAAACTTTTCATTACAACTACTTTATTTAGTGCATTTTAAATGGAAACGTCATAAAACCCATAATTTCCTGATATAAACATTGATTGCAGGAAAATTATAAATTTGTTTTTTTAAACTTCCAGTATGAGATATCTACCTATTGACAACAGCTTATTTATAAATAACAGGAAACGATTTTCCGGGAAACTGGAGAAAAAATCGATATGCATTTTCTTTTCTGCCTACCAGTCGCCGCGCAATGGCGACCAATATCATCCTTTCAGGCAACAGAGCGATATCTTTTATTTAAGTGGCATCGATCAGGAGAAAAGTATTTTGATAATAGCCCCCGACCACCCGGACAAAAGTTTACGGGAATGCTTATTCCTGATAAAAACGAACGTGAAGATCGCGACCTGGGAAGGACATAAATACAGCAAGGAGGAAGCAAGGGCAACATCGGGAATTGACACGGTGTTTTGGCTGGAGGACTTCGATTTTTATTTGAACGAAATAATGTCGGAATGCGAAAATGTATATCTCAACAGAAACGAGTATCCAAAGTTCTTCCCAGAAACTGAAGAAAAAAATCATAGGGAAGGTGATAAAATAAAGCAAAGATTCCCATTGCACAAGTATTTTAGGAGCACCCCCATATTAACCCAAGCCAGGGTGGTGAAAAGCGAAATAGAGATAAAACTTATAGAAAATGCCTGCAATATTACTTCCAAAGCGTTTAAAAAAGTACTTGAAACAACAAAAGCAGGTGTTTATGAATTCGATGTACAAGCAGAAATCGATTATGTTTTTACAAAAAACAGGGCAAACGGCCATGGATATGCCCCTATAATAGCATCGGGAAAAAATGCTTGCGTACTCCATTATATCGAAAACAACGATCAACTGAAGGAGGGGGATTTAATGCTGATGGATTTTGGGGCCGAATACGCAAATTATACTGCCGACATGAGCAGGACCATCCCTGTCAACGGCAGATTCACCAAGCGACAGCGTCAATGCTACGATGCGGTTTTAATGGTGTTCAAGGAGCTGAAAAAAATGTATGTGCCAGGCAACAGCATTAATATAGTGAATGAAAAAGCAAATGCCTTAATGGAAAAAGAAATAATCAAGCTCGGATTGATAAAAAAGGAAGACCTTAAAAACCAAGACCCGGAAAACCCATTGTATAAAAAATACTTCATGCACGGCGTTTGTCATCATATCGGCCTCGACGTGCACGATGTGGGCCCTAAACACCAGGCATTTGAAGCCGGCATGATACTCACTTGTGAACCAGGGATTTACATCCCGGAAGAGAATATAGGCATTAGAATTGAAAACGACATACTTATAACTGATGGTGAGGCGAATGACCTCATGAAAAACATCCCTGTCGAAGCATCGGAAATCGAGGAATTAATGAGTAATTTATAATCCTTCGTCATTTTCGATGGAATTAGTATTAAGTTTGTAAGGATTTTGCTTTTCACCGACTAAAGTGGTGTTGAACAACAAAAATAACTATCATGTCGAAATTAGGACCCCAAATATCTTCAACCATAGCTGATAATTCTGATAATTCATCACCCAACAAGTATAGGTTCGACCCGGATATGGCAGTTCTCCCAATAATGCTCGCCACCTGGGACGATTCCTTCAAAGAAGCAAAAATCACTTATCAGAACCCAAAAAGCATCGACAAATTCGGCGACTTGAAAGGAAGGTGCTTTAAGAGCATCTTTATGGAGGTATGTACTGAAAAGGGAGGGGACAAATACGAGAAATTCTTAAAGGATAAACGGATAAGCCTATCGGGCTCTTTCAAGGGCATCGAAATAAAATTCCATTCGAGGATGCACGGAAACATAATTCAAACATCCATTTCCGACAATACGAAGATTTTCGAGAACCGGGACAAAGTCCAGAGGGCCAAAATAATAGATTCGTTTTTGATGATCGGCTCTCACGAACTTAAAACCCCGCTGAACGCCATAATGGGATTGAGCAGCCTGTTATTACAATCGGAACATAGCAAAGAAACACTGGAGCTGCTCGAGCTGATTTACTCAAGTTCTGAAAAGCTCGATGGACTGATAAACAGCATGCTGAAATTTATCTACCTTGATAGCTCACCCGAGGCTTTCAATAAAACAGAAGTCATAAATATTTCAGAAACCCTTGCCAACTCATTTAAGTTACTCGATAAATATCTGTACGACAGGGACTTTAGTATGAAAAGGATGAGTTTGGAAAGCAAGAAAGAACTAAACTTGCCGAAAGGTTTGATAGAAGACATATTACAAGAAATCGTTATAAACCTCAGGAGGAACACCCCGGAAGGAGCCAAAGTGGAAATAAGGAACTATGACCTTGAAAACTCCGTGAAACTGGAAGTCGAAAACCAAGGCTTGGGCATTCCGCCTGAAAAACTAAACGATGTTTTTAAGCCGTTTTATTTAACACAAGACAAGATGCACCATTCGAGCGGATTCGAATACGGCAAAGCCGGAATGGGCATGGGGCTCACCATCATTAAAAGATCACTCGATCAATTGGGTGGCAAAATATGGTTCGAGAACAAATTTGAATATGAAAAAGGCAAGGAAAATTGCGTCATTTTGAATATTGAGTTTCCTGTTGTTTAATTAATTCCTTGATTTTTTTTTAATCCGGCTCAAACTTTCAGGTGTAATCCCCAAATATGACGCAAGGTATTTTTGAGGTATTTGATCAACGAGCTGTTTATTGGTTTTAACAAGTTCATAATAATAATCCTCGGCAGTTTTGCTGTGCATTTGCAGTTCTTTTATTTCCCTTTGAACATATAAAAGCTCAATCATCCTACGACCCATCCTGTCGGCTCCGTCAGCCTCGTCATAAAGGCTTTGCATATCGTTATAAGACATCCGCAGGACTTTTATATCGGTCAGTGCCTCAACATTTATCAATGAAGGAGTTCTGCTTATAAAAGATGCATAAGAGTTAAATGGTGTAATTGGAAAATTGAACCTTAAAGTATATTCCATATCGTTTTTAAGTTGGAATATCCTTGTTACACCATCAACGAGAAAATAAATAAAGTTCTCTGTTTCACCCGCTCGCAACAAAAGTTCATTCTTTTCATATTCCTTATACGCCAAGCGTTTATCAAACAAAGCCCAGTCCTTGTCAGAAAATGGAACAATACTACTTAAAAACCCTCTAATTTGCTTTTTAAACAATTTTTTCATTTTCCAGTTCCTAAACAGTTTATGGAAACCAAAAGTATGAAAAAAATCCCACATCATTTTAAATTTTTAACCCTAGGGCCTTATGATAAATTTACCTTTATGATTATAACTTCCATTTGACAATGAATAGGAATATACGCCTGACTTTAAAGTTCTTAAATTTAAAGTTTTAATCTCATTTTCCGTAGCAAAAAGCAAGTTATCGGAACTAACCAACTGTCCTTGCAGATTATAAATCCTCAGATTATAAATTCCATCCGAAGTATTATTTAGTAATTTGATATTAATTTTATCGACACAAGGATTTGGAAATAAAATACAATCATCTGCAACAATATTTTTATCAATTCCCAGCAGCAAGCTTTTGGCATAGTTTAATTGTACATCCACCCCAAGTTCATATTGTTGAATTACCGACTGGATATCGAGTGGCACATGTATGTCGGGCTGAACGCCACCTATCATGCTTGAATCCGAATCGAGCTGGATATTAAGGTTTTCGTCGAGCGACCTAGCCTGAGGAAAAGTAACTGCTAATCCTTCAGGCAACAAAACCGGCTCAAAATCAACTATTCCGAAAGAAGCATTTGTCCCCCAGTGAGAAACGATTTGGGCATTGTTTAAACGCTGGAACATCATTGCAAGCCCTTCGCCTGTACTTATGCAGTTTGGGTCAACAATTACGGCTATCTCCCCATTATATTTTGGCGTTAGAGGCTCTGTAAACAGGGAATAAACAACCTCATAATCATTGTCGCAAGTACTTGTAATATTCTCGTAAAACGAAGAGTTTTCATAGAAGAGGCCCATCATCACAGCAGCCTGTAGATCGTTTCCGCCAAGATTAAACCTTAAATCGACTATTAGCTTGTCAATATTGTTTTCGTTAAAATAACTTATGGCTTCCTGCACCATAATAAAGTCGGGGCTTTGCATTATTTCTTCAGGGGTCATCCCTTGTGATGCCTCGGCACCAATGTATAAATAGCCTACATTATTTTCTAATGTTTCGTAGTAAACAAGCGAATCCATATTTGGAGGTTGGGCAGTATTAAATAGCCCCATCATGTACATTTGCATCGAATCGTCGAAGGCTGTAAGATTAATTGTACTTATTGCCTTTGTTTTATTACTGATAAATGAGATTTCGGCTGTGGCATTTATCGAGTCGCGGCTAAGCATCAAATAACGGCTAAACATTCGGCCTCCGGCAGTGGCATAATTTCTAAAATAATTCAGATACTCCCTACTTCCAACAGAATCAATATTTATACCGTTCCATGTTTGTATTTTGTCACCGGTGCGCAATCCGGCATCGTAGGCAGGACTTTCTTCGGGAAGCAGGGAAACAACAACGGATCCATCATCAACGGGAATCATATTGAAACCATATGTTCCGGCAATCATGCTTTGTTTAAAACTATCAATATTGCCAACTAATTCAATATGCCCATCAGGAATTTGATATAGATATTCAAAAAGATGACTTATAAAGCTTATGGTATCATTATTAATTTGGTCCTTATTAATAAGGATTTCGGCAACAGTTTTTTTTTCAGGCCAGTCAACTGCCTTCAAATCCGTAAAAGGATACCTAAGCGATAAACAAGCATGCAACGAATCGAAAGCGTCTGTCCAGCTTAAATTTGAGTAATCGAATGAGGAAACACTCCCGGGAGCATTAATTTGTGCGAACATCCCTATTGGTATAATGCTAATAAACAGAACAATAATAAATATCTTTATTCTCCTAACATTTTTTTTGTTACAAAAATGATTTGCAAATTCTATTTTCATGTCCCTAATTATTATGTTCTAAAACTTAATTTCCTGAAATTTCCTCTCACAAGGATTGCCATAAGATATACGCCATGAACCTTCATTTATATCAAATAAGGTACTTCCCAATGTTTGTCCGGTTATCCCGTTGCTTGCTCCATGAGCGCAGGGCGAATCGGGTGAGTTTTCATGGCTCGAAAGGAAGTCCGTCAGCAGACTGCCCTCCGCAGGTACAGAATTGACGGAATAATCATTAGCAAGTGAAGTGAGCAGCTCGTATCTGGACAATGAGTTGAGGTCTTCATAACATAAACTATCCATACCGGTTTGAAAAAAATGATTGGTGTGCACATACCAGCCATCCACTTGCTGTATATAGTATTTAGAAGGGGCGACCTCAATTCCTACCATTTTTTGATCGCTATAAGAGGCTATATTGACATGAAAACAATAGGCTCTGTCAGGGATAGTTGCTTTTGCAATAGCCTCATCCATATTAGTTGCCTCCATGAGCGATCGTTGTATAAACGAATTGGGTATCCCGCCTATATTAATTTGTTTGCCCGAAATATAATTGCCACTGTAGAAAATTCCGTGATCATTCATTGAAGGAGCAACACCCATTAGCATTCCCGGATAGCAAAAACTAATAAACGCAGGTTTATCTGTGGGACGGGCTTTCACAATAAACATAATATCATTGAATATCGGCGCACCATCTTCATTGTGTGCAAGGAAAAACTTGCCGTTTTCGAAATAACTCACTGAGGAGCATCCCGTTAGGTTCCTCACTTGAGGGTTCTGCAACAAAGCAACATATTCTGAAAACGTGCTGTAGATCATGAATTTTTTCAAGGGAAAGCCGGAACCGTCGGCCATGCCCTGAAGTTCTTCAACAAACTGTGGATAATTCGCTTGCACCTTGTCGAGAAATGAATAATAATACTTATTGGTGTCCTGTGCGATAAACGACTCTATATAGGAGTATATTTCTGAGCTGCGATCAAACAATTCAGTAATTTGAAGCTTGAAGGTTGAGCCAATTGCTTTCCCTATCTCATAATTACTCCCGGAAACCTCCAAAACAGGAAAGTAACTTACCGGAGCAGTTTCGGT
>JAADIS010000120.1 GCA_013151215.1 Chlorobiota bacterium
ACGGATTAAGCGGGTTTTAGTTTTTCGCAAGCGAAAAACATCCGATAAATCCGCTCAATCCGATGACTGTTTTTTTGCAGAACAATCATTTTCTTGTGTGTCGGTTTGCCGTCGTAAATGTTTCATTGGTACAATAGTTTTACGTTCAACAGATGTCAGCGGCAAACAACAAATTTCCCGCTCCCCGAGCCGCCGTCGCCGCTATATGCTTTTGCGATATATATTCCTTTGCGCCTGTTACTTACAGAGGTCGTTATTTTCGTTTCGCCACTTTTAAGGGGCACTCTCGAAAACAAGACCCCCCTCGAGGTCATAGCATCTGAGCACGATGTCATTATGATATGCAGTATTTCCAATCTCAAAGGCAATGGTGCTTTTTGCCGGGTTCGGGGAGATTTTTATGGGAATGGTTTTTAAGTCCGAATAGCATTCATTCCCTCTATGGGTTAAGTATTATCAGGTTTTTGTTGGTTTCTCGTAAACAAATATACTTATACACCAAATTTTGTATATTTACATGTCCAAAGAAACAATCCTTATGAAGACTTTTTCTTTATGTATTATTATTGTGATCCTGCCTTTTATTTTGCCTGCCCAAAGTGATTATTCAAGGACTAACATAAACTTACGGAATATTGAAAGAAACCGAACAAAAGAATTACCATTTCTAGAAGATTGGTCATCAGGATATTTCGAAACTAATAACTGGGCCATAAGTTCAAATAACTGGATAATAAACAATGAAACAGGTAACGAAGCGCCTTCGGCTGAGTTTAGGCATATACCTATGGCCGGTCAGGGTTTTTCAGGTGAAATGGAAAGTGATTTTTTTAATGCCGAAAATTCAATTGTTGGCAAGATAAAACTACAGTTTGAAACTCAAGTCGATAATAAAAGCGCAAGTGAAAGCGAATTTTTATATGTTGATGTTTTCGATGGCGAGAATTGGAAACAGCTTGCCAAAATATTGAACTATGAAATTCCGGACTGGAAACAATTTACCTTTGATATAACTGATATTGCAATTGGCCATAACTTTAAAATCAGGTTTAAGGTACAAGTTACTGATTTATCAGATAGTCTGTCATGGTTTATTGATAATATTTCTGTTTACAGAGTTTGTGATTTTCCAACTGATTTGGAAACATCACTTTACTGGGAATCTAATAACAACAAAGGTGTAAAGTTAAACTGGAAATCCCCCAAAGCAGCTATTGATGAGTGGTACAATTGGTTAAGTTATGACAAAGACAATATTGACACAGCACTTGGTTTGTTTACCGGCGGGGATTTTACGGCTGCAATCCGCTGGGACAATTACCAACTTGCTGATTATGAGGGTGACACTTTGCGAGCAATAAAGTTTTATATTTCGGATAGTGGATTCTCAAAAGTTATTGCTAAAATTTGGTGCGGGGAAAATGCAGAAAACCTTATTTATTCCGATACTCTCGGGAATGTGAGTTATCATTCATGGAATGAAATCATCATTGATACACTATTGATTATGGAACCTTCCTTGGAGTATTGGGTAGGGTATAGAATTCTTGGACAACAAGCGGGGGAAAACCCTGCAGGCTGCACTGATGATTATGGAATACCCGGATATTCCGACCAGGTAAGTTTTGATGAAGGGGAAGATATTTGGGATGATATAAGTGATTTATGCTGTCTATATAGTTGGAATATACAGCTTAAACTTATTGATAACGATACAAACAGAACCTGTTTAGGGTATAATATTTTAAGAAAATCAAATCCAGAATCAGAATATTCATTAATTGATTTTGTGAATAATAATGAGTTCATGGAAACTTGTGATTATCTTGATTCATCACTAAATTATAGGCAGGAAGTATGTTACAAAGTTTCAGCCCTTTGGGTGAAAGACAACGATAGTTGTGTATCCCCTTTTGCGCCCAATACTGTTGATGGTGAAGATTATAGTTGTGTGTTGTTTTCGTCAGCTTTTGAAACTGATAAACCCGAAACAACTAACATTTTTCCTAATCCGGCTAATAATAAATTATTCATCAGTGGTTCTGACCTGCCATTAAAAATTAATATTTACAAGTTAAACGGGCAATTAGTTATTTCAAAAAATATTAGTTCAAAGGAAATAGATTTGACAAATCTTAACAGAGGGATGTTTATTGTTGAATTACTGTTTGTGGGAAAACCAACGGAAAGACAAAAACTAATTGTAAGCAAATAAATTATGTGCATTTACGTTGCAAAGTTTTTTAATCACAACATGTTTTCACAATTATACCTTGTGAAATCATTAACGTGCTTACTGTTTCCAAAAAGCCGGGGAAATAACGATTAGGATTGTAAACAATTCCAATCTTCCAAGCAGCATGAGAAACGACAACAGCCATTTGGCCGCCGGGGCGAAAAAACTATAATTCTCTACCGGACCCACACCGCCTATTCCGGGTCCAATGTTCCCGAGCGAGGCAATGGTCCCGCCTATAGAAGTCTCAAAATCATATCCCATCATGGAAAGGATCAAGGTCCCGGAGGCAAATATTAAAATATATATCAGGAAGAAAGCCATTACGTTGAAGATGATGTTCTGCGATACGGCTTTACCATTGAACTTTACAGGGATAACGGCATTGGGGTGAAGAGCCCTTTTTAGCTCAAGCCACGAGTTTTGGAACAGCAATATATGCCTTACTATCTTAATCCCGCCTCCAGTGGAACCGGCGCTCCCGCCCAAAAACATCAGTGCGAACACGAGCATCCATAAAAATCCGGGCCAGATATAATAATCGGCCGTAACAAAACCGGTTGTGGTAATTATGGATACAACTGTAAAAAGAGCATCGCGGAATGCTTTTTCCACGCCTTCGTTCATAAAGATTAGCAGGCCAATGCCAATAATTATACTAACGACAACAATAATCGTTATATATGTCTTGAATTCCTGGTTTGCCCATATCTTAGAGAATTTCCGGTGCAAGGCAAGATAATGCAGGGTGAAGTTAACTCCCGCAAGTATCATAAAAACAATTATAACATATTGCGAATAGGCCGAAAAGCCGACAATGCTATCGTTTTTTGTCGAGAATCCTCCTGTGGCCATAGTGGCAAAGGAATGGCAAACCGCATCGAAGAGGTTCATCTCCCCGGCCCACAGCAAAAGGACTTCCAGAACAGTAAACAAGACATAAATCCCCCAAAGGCGCTTAGCCGTTGCGGTGATCCTCGGGTGAAGCCTGTCGGGCGTTATGCCGGGCATTTCAGCTACCAGCAACTGCATACCACCAATGCCTAAAAATGGCAGGATAGCCACCGTTAAAACAATAATGCCCATTCCACCTATCCAGTGCGTCATAGCGCGCCAGAACAGTATGCTCCTCGGAAGCGCTTCTATCTCGGTGAGTATGGTTGCACCGGTAGTCGTAAAGCCCGACATGGTCTCGAAAAAGGCATCGGTAAACGATGATATCGCTCCGCTGAACAGATAGGGCAAGGAGCCGAAGAGCGACATCAATATCCAACTCAGGCCAACAACCAAATAGCCCTCGCGCTTACCAATTCCCGGTTTCTTGTTTCTTCCGAAAAAATACCAGAAAAGCAAGCCCGTTCCAAGGCTTACGCCAACGGAAAAAACAAAGGGCATCATGTCCTCGTCGTAAAGCCAGGCCACAAAAATCCCTGTCGCCAGGAATAATGACTCAAAGATGAGCAAGAAGCTCAACACCCTGAATATCACGTCAAATTTTATTACCGAGCGAAACGACATTATTTCTATTTAAATCCAAAACTTGTTTTTTGAAATAGTTTCTCGACTTTTGAGATGATTCCGGGAAGGGCAAAAACCACAACCTTGTCATCTTCAAGAATTTGAAAATCGCCGATGGCGATGAAGGATTCATCGCCCCTGATTATCCCACCTATTACGGAGCCTTCCGGGATCTTGAGCTCCTTGATTGGTTTTTTTGTTACCGCCGAGCCTTTAATTGCCTTTAGCTCTACAATGTCTGAATTAATCCCGCTGAGGCATTTTTTCAATGACGACACCTCGTTGCCCATGGCATGCTTAACAATATAACTTGCGGCGGTAAGCTTCTTGTTCAGTATCGTATCTATGCCTATGTTTTGTGATATCTCGATATAATCGAGGTTTTCTACAAGGGCAATGGTTTTCTTAACGCCGAATTTTTTAGCATGAAGGCAAGTAAGTATATTTGTTTCGGAGCTGTTGGTAACGGCAATAAAAACATCGGTGTTCTCAATGCCCTCCTCATCGAGGAGTTCCACGCTCCTGGCATCGCCGTTAATCAAGAGGGTGTCGTCCAGGATATCGGTGAGGCTGTTGCATCTGCTGGTATCCGATTCAATCAGCTTAATATTGTATTCTTTCTCCAAATCCCTGCAGATAACCTTTCCTACCCTGCCGCCGCCAACGACCATTATGTTGTTGATGTCGATTTTTTTCTTCCCGGCAAGGGAAAACAAATCGTTCAACGAATCGGGTTTGGAAACCACATAAACCATGTCGCCTTCCTCAAAAGTGCTTTCCCCCGTTGGGATGAACGAGCTTTGTTTTCTGTTAATCGCAACAGCCCTGAAATTGAGCGGGCCATGCTCGGAGGCAATGTCTATAAGCGACTTATTGTTTACCGGTGCGTCCTTTTCTATTTTTATCAGGTAAACCGAAAGCTTGTCGTTCGACAGCTTGAACATATCGTAAACCTGGGGGTTTTGGATAAGGTTTACAACCTCGTGCCCCGATATGTCCTCGGGCGAGATCATATAATCGATGCCCAGCTCTTCGTAAACCTTTAAGTTTTCGACACTGAGGTGCTGCAGGGTGTTCACCCTGGCTATGGTGTTCTTGGCGCCTAGTTTCTTTGCCAGGATAGCGGTAATTATATTTACCGTTTCATCGTGCAGAACAGATATTACAAGATCGGCTTTGTCAACGCCGGCTTGCTTTAAAACCCCGACGGAGTTAGATTCGCCGACTATCGTCAACAGGTCGGCATGCGACTCGACCATTTTGAGCAGTTCCTCGTGAGGATCGATAATAGTTATGTCGTGATTGGAATTGACCAAAGCCTCGGCAATATAAAAACCAACCTCGCCATCACCTGCAATAAAAATATTCATAACAAAAATTTACTGGCTGCAAATTAAGCAACAAAATCGTTTCATACTTAGCTAAGTTAGCAATTATTTATCAATTTGACTCATTGGGCTTTGATACGCTTGTATTATTATACGGCAACCCCGATCCGCAATAGATTTCCTATTGCATATCCCGGGTTTGATATATTCGGTTAATTTAGCCGTTTTTAATAATCGTGGGACTTATTAAAACCAATATGATTGATTCCGTCATTTCCTTTTTATTTAGGAAACATACCTTGCTTTGCATAGGCGGGGCTTTTCTGATTTTGTTCGGCATTAGCCTGTTTAACAGATATTTGGGCTCCGACGAATGTTGGTTCGGCGAACAAAGCTATTGGCTTCTCCACGACGGTTTTGTCAGGATCGAGTCCATGCCGGGCATTCTGGGCCTGTCGGAGCGCTGTTATGTTTATCATAAACTGTTTATTTTTATGGGCTCGGCAATAATTGCCGTTTTTGGTTGGTCGGTAACATATTTTCGTATTGCGTCCCTCATGTTTTTCCTGCTTTTTTTAAGCGTTTTTGTTAGTTATATGCGCAAGAACAAATTGCTCTATAACAAAAAGCATATTGTTTTAGCGGTCTTTTTGCTTGTTGTAAACCCAATGATGGCGATGAAGTCATTCGAGTTCCGCCCGGAAATAATGCTGATGGCTCTGGGTTTTATTTCATTTTATGCACTGGACAATTTCAAAAAACATTCAGGAAAAATGATTTGGCCCATAATTGGAGGCCTTTTCGCCGGAATGGCATTCCTAACTAATATGAACGGCGTTGCCTTTTGTGTTGCCGGTTTCTTGTTCCTGCTGATAGCAAAAGAGTATAAAGGGCTGGTAGTTTATACTTTTACCAGCCTTGTTGTTGTTTCCCTGTTCTTTTTCGACCTGCTCGGTGAGGGTGCCTGGCAAAGCTTTACTTATCAATTGACCAAAGGTGTAAACGACAGGATTAACGATAACGTTGTTGGTAATAGTTACGGGCAATTTATTATCGATAAGATAATCAGGTTGGGCAAGGAACACGAACGCTTTTTCTGGAGTATAAAAACCATGTTCTTTTCAGCTTTGTTTTTTCTTGCCCTTTTCAGCAATTTCAAGAAACTAAAAACAAAATACGGCTCCATGTTCTTGTATTTGGTTTTGCTGATACTATCGAACAATATTTTCGGAAGCCATGTAGCAGAACGGTATATCGTTTTTTATTTCCCTTTTATGAGCCTGGTGATTGCTCTCTTTTTAACTGATATTATCAAGCACAAACCAATGATTATAAGGACTTTGGCAATTATACTCTTTGTCGTTCAGATTGGTGCTTCTTTTTTCTTCATTTCAAATATCATAAGCAAGAACCATGATTTTGTTGCCGAACATGAGCTTGTTTTCGAAAAGATAGGTTCGCCGGAGGCTAAAATTTTGGGCCCCTGGGATTTGATTTACAACGGATTGGAAAAACACCGTTTATATTCCTTTAAAACCTATGAATACATCGACCATATCAACGGTGATAAAATGACCCAGCAACAATTCCTTGCAAAGGCACATAAATTTAAAATCGACTTTATAGTGTTGCCCGAAAGCATGAAATACGACGAATTAAAATCGTGGTTTGCCGATTGGTTTGTTGAGGACAACCCATATTACGAAGAGTATTATGAGAACGAGGATTTTAAGATCCTGGCCAAGAAGTTGAAATAGTGCTTCATTGCCGGGCCGGCAGGAAGTTGTCCCAATCGGGCCCGGGATTGAATTTTTCCCGGAAGCCTATCAGGTCTTCAAAACTAAAAATCCCAGTCATTGCACATTCCTCTGACTTTGCTGCTTCTTGTAAGACACAGCCTTTCGCATCTATAAACATAGAGTTGCCGCTGTAGCCGATACCGGAATTATCAGTGCCGACGCGGTTAATCCCTATTACACAAGCCAGGTTTTCGATGGCACGTGCCACAAGCAAGCTCCGCCACGGATATGAACGCACGGCCGGCCAGTTTGCGATATAAATAGCCATATCGTACTCAAAACCCGATTGTTGGTTAAAACTGTTCTTGCTCCAGACCGGGAACCTCAAATCGTAGCAAATCATGGGCTTTATCTTCCAACCCTTCAGTTCAACTATCAAATGTTTGTTGCCGGCACAGATCTTTTCATCCTCTCCGCCCATCGAGAACACATGTCGTTTGTCGTAACGCTCAAAGCTTCCGTCAGGGCGCATCCATATTAACGAATTCGAGAAATGCCCGTCGCTGTTAAGCAAAAAACTCCCGCAGATAGTAGTTTGGCATTTAGCCGCTATGTTTTTCATCCACTCAAAAGTGGAACCGTTTATTTCCTCTGAAAACTTATCCGGGTCAACCGGGAAACCGGTGGTGAATGTTTCAGGCAAGACAATAAGGTCGTGCTCATCAAAGTCTTGTTCTATCTTTCGCTCGAAAGCAAGTTTGTTGGCTTCGGGCTTTTCCCAGGCCAAATCCGATTGTAGCCCTAGGACTTTTAGATCTTGCATAATATCTCGGCGGCCTTTAACAATGTTGATTCTTCTTTGGCAAAGCAAAAACGCAAGGTCCGGTTTTCTTCTCCGTACTTATAAAAAGGAGAAACGGGAACAGAGGCAACCCCATGTTCAATGGTCAGCCTTTTTGCAAACGCCAATTCTTTTTCGTTGCTGATATTGCTATAATCCAGCAGCTGAAAATATGTTCCAAGGCAGCTCAGCACCTTAAACCCCGAGCCTTTCAATGCCCCGGCGAAAACATCTCGTTTCTTTTGAAAGAAGCTGCCCAGGTAATTGTAGTTGTCCTGGTTTTTAATATAGTCAGCGATGGCATATTGAATTGGGGTGTTAGAAGCGAAAACTACGAATTGATGCACTTTCCTGAACTCCTTCATCAAATAATCCGGGGCAAGTGCAAAGCCTGTTTTCCAGCCGGTTGCATGGAAAGTTTTACCAAAAGAACCTATTATTATACTTCGTTTTTTAAGCTCGCTAAACCTGCAAGCACTTTGGTGAAGGTGTTTCTCAAAGATCAAGTGCTCATAAACCTCATCGCTGAGGACCACTATATCAGTTCCTTTGGTGAGCTTCTGAACGAACTCCATATCGTCTTTTTCCAGGAGGCTTCCCGTAGGGTTGTGCGGACTGTTGATTATGAGCATCTTAGTTTTGGCAGTGATAAGGGCAGCAATTTCTTCCCTGTTTATTTTATATTCGGGAAACAACAGCTTGGAGCGTTTTACCAGGCCGCCGCTTATCTCCACGGCCGGGGCATACGAATCGTAAGCAGGCTCCAGGATAATAGCCTCGTCGCCTTTGTGCACTATGGCCGATATGGCGGTAAACAATGCCTGTGTCGCACCGGCGGTTATAGTTATCTCAGTTTCGGGATCATACCGGGCCTGATGATTTAGTCTAAACATTCCGGAAATCGATTCCCTCAGGTTTATCACGCCGGGCATGGGCGCATATTGGTTCTTGCCGCTTTTCATATAAAAGCCGACCCTGTCTATGAGCTTCGCCGATACAGGGAAGTCGGGAAAGCCCTGTGACAGGTTTATGGCATCGTGCTCGATGGCCAGGCCGCTCATGACCGCAAAAATTGATGTGCCTGTATTTGGTAATTTCGACCTAAGGGATTTTATTTCCATAAAAATGTTTTTCGCAAAGCTACATTTATTTTTGTTTACTAACTTTGTAAATTCATCAGCAAAAGATAAATAAAAATGAAAAATATTGATAATTACGATTTTAACGGGAAAAAAGTTATAGTCAGGGTTGATTTTAATGTGCCTTTGAGCGAAAAGATGGAAATAACCGACGACAGCCGTATGCGTGCCGCCGTACCGACTATCCAAAAGATTCGCCAATCCGGCGGAGGGGTGATCCTGATGTCGCATCTGGGTCGTCCGAAAAACGGCCCTGACGACAAGTTCTCGCTAAAGCATATAGTCAGGCATTTGTCGGCCTTGCTCGACACTGACGTTGTTTTTGCTGATGACTGCATAGGCGAGTCGGCCCGCAGGTCGGCTTCCTCTCTTCAGCCCGGGGCTGTTTTATTGCTGGAGAACCTCAGGTTTTATAAAGAGGAAACAGCAGGCGACGAGGCTTTTGCCAAAAAGCTTGCCGGCTTGGCCGATGTTTATGTAAACGACGCCTTCGGGACTGCCCACAGGGCACACGCCTCAACAGCCGTCATCGCTAATTTCTTTCCTGAGGAGAAACTATTCGGTTATAT
>JAADIS010000074.1 GCA_013151215.1 Chlorobiota bacterium
GGCAGTCCTTCTTTACGGTTGTCAACAGTAACACCCAACCATATATTTTTTGGAATATCCCTTTTCGATAGATATTGAAACATTCTATCCTCTCTTTTAGTTAAAATTTGATAGGTATGATGTGGGGTTTCTTTAATAACATTAAATATTTTGTTCAAATAATCCTCCGGCATATCCGTATGAAAAATATCGCTCATTGAGTTAACAAAATATACTGTAGGCTTTTTCCTTTTTAAAGGGTCGTTTAACCTACTGGGAACGGTATTAAATTTAAAGCCATTTTCGTAGCCTTCCACACCCATTGCTTGTAAACGAATTGCCATTGTTTCGGCATAGCAATTTTTACATCCTGAACTAATTTTTGTACAACCTGCCGAAGGGTTCCACGTTTGTTCTGTCCATTCTATTTTATGTGCCATCGTTTAACCTTTTTAAGTGATACGTTTTTGCTCTATGAATGTTTGAAGATTGATTATTAACTTCTCCATATCGTTCAATCAATTTTTCTTTTTCAAGTTTTTGCACTACTTCCGTAAATAATTTGGGTTCACAACCATTGTACATTGCGAATTTTAACCCTCTAATATTATCAGTTATTTCTCCCGATAAAATTAAGTGTTTTATTTCTTTTGAAACAGTATCTTTTTTGACATTGTTTTCAGGTTGAAAAAACAAAGTGCCTTTTTCAAAGTTATTATCAATATTATAGTTGGCTTCTCCTGAAAAAGTATCGTGTTTCCAGCAAACTTTTAAAAATTTTTCCATCCCGAGCGTATGACCTGAACCAAAAATCAAACCGTAATAATTTCCTTTCTTCTCTTCTTTTCGTATTGAAAAATGATGTAAATAATATTCTTTTCCTTTTGGAATTAAATCTCTGAAATAGTTAGCAACAGCCCTGTGAATTTCATTGGGTCTAATTTGCTCAAAATTGATTTTTGAAGTATCAATGTATTTTGTAGTGTTTGGATGTTCTCTAAATCTACTGATAAAAGAAGAAGAAATAAAAAAGATAAAATCGGTTTTTGGATAGGATATTAATTGTCTAAAAATCTGCTCGTCAATTTGACTAAAACCATACTGGTCTAGCAATATGAATTTGCCAAACTCTTTATTGTTAAAGATATTGGTTATGGAAGCATTAGAAAAAATTTCTTGAAAATTGTAATTCTCAACTCTGTATTGGTAAATGCAATCAGTACAATTATTCTCCTGTTTACATTCTTCAATGTATTGTGTCACATTTTGTTTTAGTTTCTCACTTTTGTCTTGTTCTCCTTCATTAAATAGAAACTTGATTTCTTTTTTTGCATTTATACAATATTTACGGTCAGTTCCTTTTGCTTTATCCAATAAAACTAAGGGACTTCCCGAGTTGTTTTCCATATCTTTCCCACTTCCTGCAAAGAAATCAAATACATAAAGTTTTTTATACCAAGGACTGTGTAGAAATACAGGAAACCATTCTTCGAAGCATTCTCCAAAAATGTCTAACTTTAATTTGGTAGCATCATCAAATACTGATTTATTTATATCTTTTACCATAATTTATCGTTCCATGTTTCTTGTCTTTGCTTCCAACTAACGTCAAAATTATCTATTGTTTATCAATCGTTTATGTTTCAGGCAAATTTCCATGTTTATTTACTTTTCACCTTCTCAAGCGATGTTATCTAAACTATTCGACCGAACTTTTATGGTAAGGGAATGTACCTAACACCCAATATACCTTGAAATAACCAGTCGTTGAATTTCCGAGGTGCCTTCGCCGATTTGCAACAATCGCTGGTCGCGATAAAAACGTTCAACATCATAATCCTTCATAAGACCATATCCTCCATGAATCTGGACTGCCTCGTCGGCAACTTCGCGGGCAATTTCCGAGCAATAAAGTTTCGACATGGCCGCTTCCTTGGCAAAGGGCTTGCCGCTGTCCTTCAGCCAGCAGGCTTTATACAAGAGGTTGCGCGCAAGTTCGATTTTTGTTGCCATGTCGGCGAGCTTAAACGCGTTTATCTGGAATTTCGAGATGGGCTTGCCGAACTGCTTTCTCTCGTTGGCATAAGCCAGGGCAAGCTCAAAAGCCCCTTGAGCGCATCCCAGGCCCATTGCTGCTATCGAGAGGCGGCCTCCGTCAAGGGTTTGGAGCATGATCTTGGAGCCTTGGCCAATTTGGCCCAATAAATTAGCTTTCGGTACCCTGACATCGTCGAAGAACAGTTCGGCCGTGTCGGATGCGCGCCACATCATCTTGCCGTGCATAGTCAAAGCCTTAAATCCGGGAGTGCCTTTTTCGACGATTATGGTCGAGAAGACCTTTTTGCCGTTTTCTTCCCCCGAAACTGCCTGTACGGTGCATCCTTTGGATATTTCCGAAGAACCGTTGGTGATAAATATCTTGGACCCGTTTATTACCCATTGGTCCCCATCAATAACAGCAGTGGTTTTTGATCCGCGCGAATCGCTCCCGGCCCCCGGCTCTGTTAACCCAAAGCTCCACAAGCCGTCGCCCGTGCATAATTGAGGTAGATATCTCATTTTTTGCTCTTCGGTCCCGAAGGCGTACAAAGGATAAATGCCCAGTGAGTTATGGGCTGCAAGCGTGGCAGCGTGGGAACCATCGACGCGGGCGATTTCCTCAACAGCTATAATATATGAAAGAGTATCGAGCCCTTGTCCGCCGTAACGTTCGGGCAAATACATGCCGAACAAGCCCATTTCGCCTATCTTCCTGGTCAGCTCAACAGAAAATTCTCCTTTTTCGTCTAAATCGCGGGCCAAAGGTTTTATTTCCCTTTCGGCAAAATCCCTAACAGTTTCCCTTATAAGGTTTTGTTCTTCACTTAATTCAAAATCCATTGCTATATGTTTTTTAATATTATACAAAATTTATTCTTTTACAGTTTCCAAATACACTAATTGCGTATTCCCCTCTACCATATCCCCTTCTTTTACGTTGATTTTTTCGACGACCGCATCGACCGTTGCCGTAATGTTGTTCTCCATTTTCATTGCCTCGACAACCAGTAACACCTTGCCCCTTTTCACTTCGTCACCAACGCCAACATTTACTTTTATAACTTTTCCGGGCATGGGGGAGCAGAGGTTTCCTCCACCGTTGTCGCCGTTGGAAGCAGTATATTTTTTCTTTGTGTTCAGCACATCGGCCCTCTCCATAAAAAAGCTGATGCCCGAAACGCTTACCGTACTGATGCCGCGGGCGTCGTCAGAAATAAAGGCCTCGGCCATTTCGTTGTTGACCATAACTTTTATGTGGTTTTTTTCCAGGCTGACGAGCCTTACGTCATACCCGACATTTTCCAGCAGAAATTTATAGCCTTGAGTTTTTCTTTCAATCAAGCGGACGGTTTTTATTGTTCCGTCAACATCGAAAAGCAAGCTGTTGTTATTATTCCAATAACCTATTTTTTGCCAGATATTTTTCTTTTCTATCGGTTTGTTCAAGCTGAAAACGGCAAAAGCAAGCAAATGGTCAATGCCCTTGTCAAATACTTTTCCTTCTTTTATATCACTTAAAAGCTCGTCGTTATGATTATCGCAAAACTTGGTGGAAATCCTGTTCTCGGCAAAAGCCTTATGCGATATCATTTGCTGCAAATAGGAAATGTTGGTTTTTATGCCATGAATTATATAATTGTCCAAGGCGCTTTTCATATCTGGGATTGCCGTAGCGCGATTCTCGGAATGAACGATTAATTTGCTGATCATGGGATCGAAAAAACTGTGGATTATCCCAGCCTTTTCAATTCCGCTGTCGATGCGGATATTTTTCCCTGATGGAGGTTTATAAAACCTTATCTCTCCTGGCGAAGGCATAAATTTGTTCGCCGGGTCTTCGGCATAAATCCTGCATTCGATCGCATGCCCCGTTTGAGACAGTTCGCCTTGTTTTATTGAAAGTCTGTTGCCGCAAGCAACCTTTATTTGCTCCTCAACCAGATCGACCCCGGTAACCATTTCAGTAACAGGATGTTCAACCTGGATCCTAGTGTTCATTTCCAGAAAATAATAATTTAATTCCTTATCCACAAGGAACTCTATGGTCCCGGCACTGTTATAACCAACTTCCGACGCTATTTTTACAGCATCCTCACCCATTTTTTCTCTTAGTTCAGGAGTGAGCGTAGGGGAGGGGGATTCCTCGATGATTTTTTGATACCGCCTTTGTATGCTGCACTCCCTTTCAAAAAGATGAACGACGTTCCCATAGTTGTCGCCAAGGATTTGAAACTCAATATGGCGAGGTTCTTCAACATATTTCTCGATATATACGCTTCCGTCGCCGAAATAGTTTTTTGCTTCGCGCGCTGTTGATTCGATAATTTCCTCTAGGTTATCCTCTTTCCAAACTATGCGCATGCCTTTACCGCCGCCTCCTGCGGCTGCTTTCACCAATATCGGGTACTTTAGGCTGGGGGATTTTTTTATCAGTTCCTTGGTATTGCCCGTAAGGCCTTCGGTCATGGGGATGTCAAGGTTTCTTACAAAAGCGCGGGCCTCTATTTTATTCCCCATTAGTTCGATCGAACGTTTGTTGGGCCCAATAAAAGTAATATTGTTTTCCTCGCATGCCGAGACCAATAATGGGCTTTCCGCCAAAAAACCATAGCCCGGATGAACGGCATCAACCGAAAAATGCCTGGCCGCTTCAATAATCTTGCTGATATTAAGATAGTTATCGCTAAGTTCTCCTTGAGGGCCGTCGCCATCCAGATTGTAGCCCTGGTCGGCCATTTTCACATGCAGGGCGTTTTCGTCGGCTTTTGAATAAACGGCAACGGTTTTAATTCCTAACTTTTGAGCCGATTTTATTATTCTAACGGCAATCTCGCCTCTGTTGGCAATTAGTATCTTATTGAATAAAATCATTTTATAAACAGTTCATATTAAGTTAATTAACTATTTTAAAACACTACTATACACCTTAAAATAATTTATAACTAATTAGTGCTAAAAGTATTTACCAAAAATACATTAAAACAAGGATAATCAAAATTATGCCCGGTATTATTTTGTTGTTCGGAGAAATATTTTTAGGCGATTTGCTCATGCCGCAGCAGCCGTTTGCGGGTTTGAGCTAATAGTTTAAATTTGCAAAAGCGTAAGTTATTTAAACCAAGATCGGATTTCATTTGGACTATAGTTTTATAAATATTTTTTTGGAGGGTACGGCACTAGGCTTGTCGTTGGCATTTTTATTTGGGTTTGGGCCAGCTTTTTTTGCCTTGGTCCAAACCGGTATCCATAGGGGTTTTTGGCCTGCTGCTTTTTTGGCTTTTGGGATCATGCTCAACGATGCTGCCATAATTTCCGTAATGGTCCTGGGGGCGACCAAGGCTCTGGAAGATTTCGAGAACTATAAAATTATCGGGATGCTCGGTGGGCTGCTGTTAATAATTATCGGGTTGGTAAACTATAAGCGAAGCACTGATTTAAAGCCCGAAAGCAGTAGGGTTGTGAAGCAAACGCCGCATAAAGTCGTTTTTGTCGCCAAAGGTTTCCTGCTCAACCTTGCCAATCCCTTTGTCTGGATTTTTTGGCTTGGGATTGTCGTGGGTATTACGGCACGTTTTGCCGCCAATGCCGAAAATGTATTTATCTTTTTCTCAGGGACGCTTGCTGTCGTGTTTCTGACTGATTTGCTGAAATCGTTTATGGCCGCACGAATGAAAACGTATCTTTCCGGCAAATTCCTGATAGTGGTAAATAAGATTGCCGGTATCGCCCTCGTGGGATTCGGCATATTCTTGATAATAAGGTCTTTTATAGTTTTGTAATTGTTTTTGGATGAAAAAAGAAAGTAAATACGGGAGATTATATTCCCAGATAAAATCGCTGATCGATAAAAGCAGCAATAATCCCTGGTCGAACATGGCTACCTTGATCGCCGTGCTACATAACAAGATGCCGTATTTTTTCTGGACGGGTTTTTATCTGCTTCAGCAGGATAAGCTCCAAGTAGGGCCTTACCAGGGAAGCTTGGCCTGCATAAACTTGGCAAAGGACACGGGAGTGTGCTGGGCAGGAATAAACGGAGGGAAATCGGTTATCGTCGATAATGTGGAGGAGTATCCCGGCCACATTGCCTGCGACGGCAGAACAAAATCGGAAGTCGTCGTGCCGCTTAAAAATGCGAAAGGCGAAATAGTTGGCGTACTTGACGTTGACAGCCGCGAGCTGAATTCCTTTGATGAGGCTGACGTCAAAGGCCTGGAAAAAATAATCAGTTTGGTTTATACGCATTAAAACTCATGACATTGGATATTAGCATTTATTTTGAGGCTCTTTCGGGGAAATATTTATCGGGGAACGATGAAGCCAGCAGGCTGAGGCTGTCTGATATATCCAGTATTTATACGGAAGGGGATTCTTTTCCGGATATAGCAAATATCAGGCTTGCCATTTTCGGCATTAACGAAGAGAGGGGCGCAATGGAAAATATTGGTTGCGCAGCCGCACCGGATGAGGTACGAAAATATTTATACCCGTTGTTTGCCCATTGGAATTCGGTAAATATTGCCGATTTGGGAAATATCAAAAGCGGCCACAGCCTCGACGATACTTATTTTGCGATCAGGGAAGTAGTTTCCATACTGCTCAAAAATGAAATCATCCCGATAATTATCGGCGGAAGCCAGGATTTAACCTATGCGAATTATCTGGCATATGAAAATATAGGCAGAGTAATTAACATAGCTTCCGTCGATCCGCTTTTCGACCTTGGCCACGATGAACACGAACTTAATGCGCATTCCTGGCTCAGTCGCATAATCCTGCACCAGCCCAATTTTTTGTTCAATTTCACGAATATCGGATACCAAACATATTTTATCGACCAGGACTCGCTGGTGTTGATGAAAAACCTGTATTTCGACGTTAACAGGCTCGGGAACGTAAGGGCCGACCTGGAGGAAAGCGAACCGATGATCCGCAATGCCGATATTGTAAGCTTCGATATGTCGGCTATCCGTGCAGCTGACGCACCGGCAGGAAAAAATGCCGGCCCCAACGGTTTTGCGGGCGAAGAGGCCTGCCGTATCTGCCGCTATGCTGGGATGAGCGACAAACTGAGCAGCATCGGGTTTTATGAACTTAATCCTTCATTTGATATCGAAGGGCGCTCGGCCCATTTGCTTGCCCAGATGATTTGGTATTTTATCGATGGTTTCGTGAACCGGAAAGGCGATCATCCTGATACCGAATCGGAGAATTATGTGAAGTTCAACGTTAAAATTGAAGATACCGAAGAAACCCTGGTTTTTCTCAAAAGCAAAAAGTCGGATCGTTGGTGGATGGACGTATCTGCTTATAGCACAATGGACAAGAAATACCTTAAGCATCAGTTCGTGCCTTGTTCTTATGCCGATTACCAAATGGCCTTGAACAGCGAGATTCCTGACCGTTGGTGGAAAGTGCAGCAAAAACTCATGTGAGTTTCAAAGTGTTTGATAATTATTCAGGATACAGTTGAGCCAACTGATTATCAATATATTATGTTAATAATTATTTTAATTGGCTTAATACCCTAATAGCCAAAATTATAGATGTGTTTTCCACAAATCGTCTGTTGATATGCATATCAGGGTTGATAC
Source organism: Chlorobiota bacterium (assembly GCA_013151215.1). Taxonomy (GTDB): domain Bacteria; phylum Bacteroidota; class Bacteroidia; order Bacteroidales; family F082; genus BM524. The sequence continues at coordinate 7,614 of JAADIS010000074.1, forward strand.
CAAAAGCAGCATTTTATTTGATATAAATTGGTTTGAAGGTGAAAAAATTAAAAGCACCCCTGTTATTGTAAATGCTCGCAGAAGTCCCTCCATCCGAGTATTTTCGTACCAAGAAAGCTAAAGGATTCGTCTCCTCCATATACCAAACTGAATGAGTCCTTTTCAAAAGTTGTGGTTCTGAGCCAGTATTTTTCCATTTTTAAATATTCTTTGGTGAAAGTTTTCCCCGATTTTATTTCAAGGGCTTTGGGAGTTGCCCCATCAATTATGCAATCAATTTCGTTCTTTTTGTTGTCGCGCCAATAATAAATATTAGTTTGCTTACCGCTATTATACCTTTGTTTTAACAGTTCTAGGATAATATGGTTTTCAAAAAGGCCTCCCTTGAGGTAATGGGTTGACAATTGCTCTTTGTTTTCGATGCCTAACAGAAAAGCAGCCAAACCAGTATCATAAAAATAGAGTTTAGGGGTTTTGATTAACCTCTTGCTGAAATTTTTGTAATAGGGGTGTAGCATGAAAATTATATAACTGGCCTCTAAAACCGATATCCATTCTTTAGCAGTATTTATACTTATGCCCGCATCACTAGCAAGAGATGACAAATCAATAATTTGGCCGTTACGACCTGCACATAGTTTAATAAAAGTAGTGAATGTCATTAAATTTCTTATATTTTGAATTTTCCTAACATCTCTCTGAATGTAGGTCTCAAGATAAGCAGGATAGAAATCCCCAGGTTTGATGTTGTCATTATGGATTGCAGGATAGGAACCCTTAAAGATATGCTCCTCGTATGTTATTTTGTCGAAGCCGTGATGTTGTCTTAGTTCAGAGCAATTTAGCGGCAACAATCTCATTATTGCTGTTCTGCCAGCTAGCGACTGCGAAACCTTTTCGGACAATAAAAGGTTTTGTGAGCCTGTAAGTATAAATCTACCCTTTATTTTTTCGTTGTCAACAATAGTTTGAATATAGGAGAGTAGTTCGGGAACTTGTTGAATTTCATCAATTATGCATTTATCCGGATGGTTTTGTAGAAATCCTTTTGGATCTTCAACTGCCAGTAAACGAATATCGGGGTTCTCCAATGAAACGTAATCATAATTACTAAAAACATATTTGGCAATAGTGGTTTTGCCCGATTGCCGGGGTCCTGTAATTGTTACGACAGGGAATTTAGTTGATAGAAGCAGCAACTTTTCTGTAATTTGTCTTTTTATCATTTGGCTAAAGTAGTACATATTTGCATTTAAAACACAAATATGTACGTTTTTTGATCAACAAGATTAATTATACTAGCAAATTTGCAAATGTCCCGTAACTGATTCAGGAATATTACAGAAGCCGTTTTCAAATAGAGTTCATTTATAGTTATGCAAGACAGTTTGCATGATTGCACGATTGCCTATCCAGGAGTGGGAACAAACTTTATTTTCATTTTAACACTTCGCTCACAAATAAAAAAATAATCGAATCAGGAGAATAATAACTTATCGCACCATCGACAATTAATCTTTTAATAAGTGGTGTTTTAACGAACAAACGATTATTTACGAATGATGATACTATTTCATTAATTTTGTTAACGAAACCAAATATTTTACCTCTTCCCCTCCCTTTCAGGATTGTCTTTCAAGAAACTTTTCCAGCTGCTATAAGACTTTCCTTGTTCCGTATTGTCCCCCTGAAAAAAATGACAGACTGCGGCGGCCAAACCGTCGGTGGCATCAAGATATTCCGGAGTGGAACTAAATTGAACCAGGTTCTTGAGCATGGCGGCCACTTGTTCCTTAGAGGCATTGCCGTTCCCGGTAATGGATTGCTTGATTTTTTTCGGTGAATATTCGAAAATCGGCAGGTCTTTATA
>JAADIS010000003.1 GCA_013151215.1 Chlorobiota bacterium
TATGCCACATTGTTTTACCGTTTACAGGATCGCAAGTGAGATGAACATAATCCGCAAGGCGGTTCGATGGGTTGTTGGAGTTGCTTTTTGCTATCAAAGTTTCGTCAATGGTCATTTGGTTAAGAGGGTCGGAGGCATATCTACCCGTATAAAAAATTGAAATGCTGTCGGTTTCGCTGCATGAAGTATATGCCATACCGATATTGCCCTGAATATCCATTACCATACTGCCGGAAAAAACGCCTTTAGTCCCATTTGGGGTAATATAGGTTCCTTCCTGATAAATATACCAAGGATCCCCGTCATTGTCCTGTCGAAACTCGAACCACCTGATTCCTGCTTGCTCGTCGGAAGAGCCGTCGGTATCGACAACGAAATTAAAAACCGCTGAATTATGATCGCTAAACCTCCTGTATTGTGTGTTGCATTATTGTTGCCTGCAGGGCATCCTGGTCAGGGCCTAATGGTTGTGGTATGTTCGAGAACGATCCTCCGTCAAAAACGGAAATAAAGGGTGTGGTTGCTATTTCTGTTGGATTTGATATCGTGGAGCTTTGTACGTCTGCCCAGTTGACATCCACCGTCCACATCTTTATATGGTCGGTTGATACACCGCTCCATGCATCGTCCTGCAAATAAACTACTGTGGCATCCCCGGAAGGGGGGAGGTTGTCATCGGTTACATGAAAAAACTGGGGGCTGTAGAAACCGGAGATGGTAATCCCTGTCAGAGGAAAGCCAACAAACTGAGCCGGCGCCCCAACAAGCATCGAGTCGCGCTCAACGGCAAAAACTTTTTCGGTAGCGTTGATGTTGGCAGTAACATAATACCCGTCGCTCCAAATGGAGAATTTAGTATAATCCGGGAATGTTCCTGTCCCGAAACCTGTTGTATATACGTACCAACCATCGTTAACGGGGTCCGGCCCCTGACAAACGGCCATGTTGAAGCCATTTGGGTTGTTGTCGAATTCCGTTATTATAAACCTGTCGGCATCGGCGTCGTAGATGACAACAGGATCCCCGATATTGTTGCCAGGGAAGATCGTGCTCAACAGCGCATTGTCTGTCAATGGGTTGCCGCTTTTGTCGAATATCCTGAAACTTGTGTTCCATGAAGCCATATAATGGTTTGGCCCAACTGCTCCGTTAGGGTCGGAAGGAGTATAATTTGATACATTGGCATCGAAAACCAATGATGGTTCCCGCCCTTTTGTTAAATGGGCTTGTTTTTGGATTGCTACCAAGGCATCGTTGCCCTTTGGAAAACCTTTTCCCGGGATCGTTTTGTTTGCCCCGCGGTGTTTGGGCATGCCTTTTCTTGCCTCGCCGCCCGGCAGGGCAGCCTTAAACGTTCCGTCTTTAATCTGTTGTGCGATACTAGGCACATAAACCGGCTTGGACATTACACCATACCTGCTTGCCTTTTGCAGGTTGGTTTGTCCCTGACTTGGTAAAAAAATAATCGTGAATATTAAGAGTACGATCGGGAATAGAATTTTTTTCATCAATAAAATTTTATAATTAATAATTGCGTTTTTAATATACTGATAATAAAGCGTTTGACATGAGACCCAAAAATATAATTAATTGGGCAGCGATTTTGTCATAAATTCAAATTAGCTATTATTTAACAAAACCAAGTTTTTTTTCGCAGCATGTACTGTATTTGTGCAACTTATGACAATCATAAGAATGGCTAAGTTGCCTCTATCCTTCAAAAAATAAATAAAAGAAAAAAAGACCTTTTTGTCTTTTAATATAGGAAAATGTTTATTTTTGCAGAAAAAAAAATGATAATAAGTGAAAAAACAAAGATATCGAAACTCATCGAGCACAATATTGAGACGATTGAAGTTATAAGCACGATTAATAGGCATTTCAAGAAATTGAGAAACCCTATATTAAGGAAGGCGCTTGCCCCAAGGGTAAGTATTGCCGATGCCGCAAGAATAGGGGGCGTGGCTGTTTGCATAATGATCGATAAGCTTAAGGCCATAGGATTTGAAACTGATGACGGATGTGCTTGCGACACGATTTCTTCAAAAAAGGAACTTACAAAGAATTTAATAAATATAAGCATGAGAAAAGAAAATATAGTTGAACTTGATGTCCGCCCTATACTTGCCGGGGGGGTTGATCCGTTCGAGGCCATTATGGCTAAATTAAATGAGATGGATGATAGTCAGACATTGTTGATAATCAACACTTTTGAGCCTATACCTCTTTTAAGCCTCCTAAAGAAGAAAGGATATGCCTACGAGACGGAAAGGCCCGAAGATGGTTTAGTACATACTTATCTGGAAAAGTCTTCCGGAGGTGCTGAGGAGCAAGCCGCCGATACAAAAACCCTAGAGCTTGACTTTGGGCAGACTGAAGGGGAATTCGCTGGTAAAATGACCGAAGTGGACGTGCGCGATATGGAAATGCCCATGCCCATGGTTACCATATTGGAGGAAATAGAAAAACTCCCGAACGGACATGCACTCTACGTCCATCACAAAAAATTGCCTCAATACCTTATTCCCGAGCTGGAGGACAGAGGTTATAGCTGGGTTTCCAAAGAGGTTGACGATGCGAATGTTAAACTTATAATCTTTAAGTAATGCAAGTAGGCCTGAGTACAAAGAACGCCCCCTCGGTCTGGGTCGTTGTGCCTCATTTTTTGATCGGAGCCGTAAGTTTCTTGATAGCGTCGGTTTTTCTCTTGTTCAATTACGAGGACTTATTGGGTTACCATATAAACGCGAGTGTGTTGGCGGTATTGCACTTGATGGTATTGGGATGGGTGTCGATGATAATTTTCGGGGCCTTATACCAGCTTATTCCCGTTGTTATGCAGGTTAAGCTTTATAGCGAAAAGCTGGCCATGACTACATTAGCGTGTATGGTCGCAGGGCTTTTTTTCTTGATAGCAGCCTTCCTGGGATATAAGTTTCAACTTACGAACAACTTTATAATTGGTGGCTCTTTAGTGATAACTGCCATTGTCCTGTTTGCTTTCAACACGCTTAAAAGCGCTCTTGAATCAAAAGAAAAAAGCATAAGCAAGTATTATATAATGGCCTCTGTAGGATATTTGGCGCTTACGGTTCTTCTGGGCTTGTTTACTGTAATAAACCTCTCATATAATATCTTGCCGGTAGCACATACCGAGTTGATGAAGACTCATCTGGTTTTGGGCCTGGTGGGATGGTTCTTAATGTTGGTGATCGCAGTGGCCGCCAAGTTAATGCCAATGTTTCTAATTGTACATAAAACAAAGGAGAATCTTTTGCGATGGGCTTTTTATTTGATAAACGCAGGAATACTTATAATATTCGTATCGGTTTTTGTTAAACAAACACCTGGTTATGTTGATCTGTTTTCTTTTGTCTTGATCTTTGCAGGCCTTATAATGTTCCTGCTTTTTAATTACGATGTGTTTTCTCACCGCATGAGGCGAAAGCTGGATATAGGGATGAAACTGTCGGCAGTGGGACTTATAATCCTTGTGGCTGCGATATTGTCGTTTGCGGCTGCTTATTTCGGTAGTGCTGCACTTGGACTTCCTGCGGGAAGGATTGAGATAATTTCAGGTTTGCTGTTGGTTTATGGTTTCTTTACCGGGCTTATCCTTGGCCAAACCTATAAAACGCTTCCGTTTATAATTTGGCTGTATTATTACCAGAAATTGGTAGGGAAGCAAAAAGTGCCTTTGGTAGCAGACCTATATAGCGATAAATTGGCGGCTATCCACTTGTTTTCGTTTGTGTTGAGCTTGTTGCTTTTTTTAACGGGATTATTGTTCTCAGTTAAGGAAGTCCTTTTCCTGGCCGCTGCGGCGATGCTTTTCACAAGCCTTGTTTATGGCTTCAACGTATATAAAATGATATTTCACAAAAAAATAATAATATAATGTTACAAGAAAATATTAATGCCGAAGAGGCAAAAGTCTATGAGCTGCTCAAGCAAGTTCCTGATCCCGAGGTAGGGGTCAACATAGTCGATTTAGGCTTGATTTACAAAGTTTCTATAAACACCGTAGGCAAAACCCTTGATGTTGATGTAACACTTTCAACGCCGGGCTGTCCTGTCGGGGATACTATTATACAGCACATACAGACAGTATTGGAAAATAATTACATCGGATATGCCGTGCTGGTGGATCTTGTGTGGGAGCCGCAATGGAACCCTGATATGATAAGTGAGGATGGACGAGCAGAATTGAACGCATAATAAAAAAAACTTGGAAATGGAAAATAATGAATTTGAAAAAGGAGTAAGTTTCTCCTATGCCGAAAGTATTTCCTATGCTGATAAGGCAGTGGTTAGTAAGCATATAATAAAAAAAGAGTCGGGTAACATCAGTATTTTTGCTTTTGACAGGGGCGAAGGACTCAGCGAGCATACCGCTCCTTTCGACGCAGTGGTTTTTGTTGTTGACGGCAAGGCCGATATAATTATAAATGGTGTTTCAAATATTTTGGAAGCCGGCGAGACGATAATAATGCCGGCGAATATTTCACACGCCTTAAAAGCCGTCGAGAGGTTCAAAATGGTACTTACCATGATAAAGAGATAATAGCTTGCCGAAACATGGTTGCCTTAAAATATCCAGTTCGTTATAAGGGCAATTGTGTTTCCGGCTGCATTCCTTTGTCAACAAGCGCTTATATGCAGTTTAATTTTTTTTTGCGGCCTTGTAACTTATAGGTGAACGAATTAGATTATGTTCTCAAAATCAACTCAATACGCTTTACGGGCAGTAGTTTATCTTACGAAGAGATCCTCAAAGGATGAAAAGTTCGGGATAAGGAAAATAGCCTCCGATCTAGGATTCCCCGAACCCTACCTGGCAAAAGTGTTGCAGCATTTGGTTCGGAAAAAGATAATAAGTTCTGTAAGGGGGCCAAACGGGGGATTTTATGCCAGCGAGAAAGCATACGATATCAGCCTTTTAGAAATAATTGAAGCTAATGAAGGACTCGACTTCTTTAATAGGTGCGGCCTGGGCCTTGTTGATTGTGACGATAAACATCCATGTCCGATACATTTTCAGTATGAGCCTGTTAAAGCTTCGTATAAGAAAATATTATCCGAAAAATGTATTCGGGATATTATCGATGACCTTGATGCGGGCCTGGCTTTTTTGAAGTTTGTTTAAAGCACTGAAGGCTATTCCTCGATTTGGACAAGCGTGTTTATTTTATTTATCCCGACATAATAGAGGTCGAAGCCGCCCATTCCGCCCGGACGGTTTGAAGAAAATACCATCATGTCGTTCTCATAATTCCAGACCTGGACCGGAACAGGCCTGAACTCGTCATATTCGCTGTTTATCCCTGGACCGAAATTTGCGGGTGCTTGCCAGCTTCCGTCGATATAATACGAATAATATAAATCGTAACCGCCATAACCTCCGTCCCGGTTCGATGTAAATACGATAAAGTTTCCGTTAACGAATGGGCAACGATCATCGGAGCTCGAGCTTAAGATGTCTTGCTTGATCCTCAAATAATCCCCGTCCGACCTTAAAAACCCATCGAAATCCAATGAATCAGGCTTGTGGATGCTGAAAATATCATGAGCAGCCCCGTTTGTCTCGTCGAAATATATGTCGGTAACTAGTTTAGTTTCAACGCTCCAACTGTCAATTGTCAAAATTTGCGCGCCAAAAAATGAAACATACCTTTGTTCAGGCGTATCGCCTAAAAACTTAATTGTAAAGTGTTCCGAATTTTCTCCGGCAGTATTGTGATCATCATGTAAATTATAAAAATACTCTTGATGATACAAAGTGCCACCGGCATTAGTCGAAAAGGTAAAGAAGCTTAAACGTTTGCTTGTATCGCCGACGATCGTGTCCCTGCTGATTATATAAGGCCCGAATTGGTTTCCGTTTTTATCGACAGCAGCCAATAACGACGAGATAAAGTCCGTGTTCTCCCAAAAACCTGAATTGTCAACAACGAGATGCCCATTGTCCCAATACCATGTAGCATGAAAATTATCGCCTATTATATTAAAGCTTTCGCCGGAAGTTTGCCTGTTTGAGGAGAAGACCAGCCGTTTCCCGAAATGCGTCTCAGGTAAAACCGAGTTGTAATCATCAAATTCGGAGTTTATAATATCCAGGTTTACAGCAGTTTCGGGAAAGAATGCTCTAGTGTGTTTGTTTTTGTTGAATCCATTTGGGCATCCCCAAAGGATGAAGATGAAACTTGAGGACAGAACGATGTTGAGTATTTTTTTCATGCTGTGTTTTTAAAGTCGAATTATGTAATTATCCCTACTGTGGAATTGTTAAAAAAGACCGGAAAATATGTATTTAGTTGCTTTGAGCTGTAAAAATAATCTTAGCAGTGTCTGTTTTATCAAAAACCTTGTCCGAAGCCTCCAAAACCGCTATTGAGATTCGGGGCAGGGTTAAATCCGTTATAAGCGCCTTGACCGCCATAAGGATTGCTAAAATAATTTGGGTTTTTTTGCTCGCTATACCTGAAACTGGCACTAATGCTAAAATGCTCGCTTACATTATACTGTAGGTCGAGTATTGCGCCCTGACTGCTAAAATCAAGGTAGTTGTCTTGGTTTTCGGCATTGAAATTCGATGGGTTCAAAAGGAAGGTTTTATAGCCGGTCGCCCTAATGCTCAATTTTTCGTTTAGGTGATAAGTGCCTGAAACATAAATACTGCCATAATTGGCTGAATTATTTGAGAAGCCTGAAGCCGTTGGCCCAGCAAAGCTCATTGTTGAATAAGCCATCCCGAAGCTCAGGTCAACTTTTTTGCTTACAGGCATGCTGAGCTCAGGGGCAACATAAGTTCCAAAGGCGCTATAGCCATTGCCGAAACCTGAAAAACTTGTTCCAAGACTCAGTTTAACGTTTAGCTTTGGCGCAGCCTTTGTTTTTGCAAAACCAGCAACTTTGTTATTGCTGTCCGGCTTTGAGATATCCAGAATATTCGAGCCAAAGGTTTGAGCATGAACATTATGGTTCATCGACAACATACAAATTGCAATAAGCACCAATATGTTTCTTGATAATTGCATACCGCAAAGATAATCAAAATGCCATTTAGTGATTGAATTTAGTTTTCTTTATGAAATTTAAAGAAGCCTGATTGTCACTGATGATCAAGCAATTTGATTATAGGTATGTCTCCCTAGATAAATCGGATATCCTCCTTGGACATAGTTTTCTCGCAAAAATGGCAACTAAGCTTCATGTTTCCTTTATGGTCCTCGATTACCTTAAACCTGGTAGGGATGTGCTGGTGGTTGGTAACGCATTTCGGATTAAAGCACTTCACTATCTTCTCAACTGTCTCAGGGGTTTGCACCCTGTGTTTTTTGATGATGTCGTAGTCTTCAATCTCGATTAATGTGGCTGTTGGCGCCACAAGGGCTATTTTGTTTATTTCCCCTTCATCAAAAAAGGTATCGCTGACTTTGATTATACCTTTGCTGATGTATTTGTCGCTATATAAATTCGTTCCGAAATACACTTGGCTCTCAGTTTCCTCGAGGTTTAACATATTAACGACCTGAAAGGTTTTGTCGGAGGGGATATGGTCGATAACAGTTCCTGAGCGAAGTGCCGAGACTATCAATTCTGTCCTTTTCTTGTTCATGATATAAATTTTTCTTGAAATAAAAACTGATTATTTAAGTCCTAAGATGGCAGCGATAAGCGCCTGACGCACATAAACGCCATTTTTTGCCTGCTGGAAGTAATAAGCTTTGGGATTATGGTCAACGTCTTCTTTGATTTCGTTAACCCGCGGCAGCGGATGCAGGACCTTCATGTTGTCCTTGGCCTTGTCCAACATGCTGTTTTCCAAGATATATGCATTTTTAACTTTTTCATACTCCAGGGGATCAGGGAAGCGCTCGCCCTGAACCCTGGTCATATAAAGTATATCCGCCTTCGGAATGGCTTCCGATAAGTCCGTATATTGATAATATTCCAGTTTTGCGTTTTTTATCCAGGTTTTCACCGAGCTCGGCATTTTTAACGACTCGGGCGAAACAAAATGGAAAGAGGCCCCGAACAAACTCAATGCTTGTACCAGCGAGTGTACAGTCCTGCCGTATTTTAAGTCGCCAACCATAACTATGTCGATGTTCTCAAGTGCGCCCTGGGTTTTTCTTATCGAATATAAATCAAGCAAACATTGTGTCGGGTGTTGGTTTGCGCCGTCCCCGGCATTAATTATCGGGACAGGTGAAACCTCGCTCGCATAGCGCGCGCTGCCGTCAAGAGGGTTCCGCATGACTATCAAGTCGGAATAATTGCTCACGGTCAGTATGGTGTCTTTTAATGATTCGCCTTTTTTCACACTTGAAGTGTCGGCACTGGCAAATCCAACTATACTGCCTCCGAGATACTGGACAGCACTCTCAAAACTTAAGCGCGTGCGCGTGCTCGGCTCAAAAAACAATGATGCAACTACGTACTTATTGAGTATCTGCTGCCTTTGATCCTTCTCAAACCCCTCGGCCAAATCCAGGATATGAAGTATTTCCTCTTTGCTGTAATCGGTTATGGAGATCAAGCTCCTGTTTTTTAAATTCATGTTGATAATATATCTTTATACATAAAAAAAGACGGGATTACCGTCCTGCTCAATTTGTAATCACTTGTATAACAGTAACATAAACTGTAAGATGATTATTATTTGTGCATTTCACCATTAAAGGCAAAGATACATCTTAAAAGATCAAGCATTGGTTTTTTTATCGACAAAAAGAATAATTTTTTAACAACGTACTGTTGATGATGAGGGTGCAAATAAAAAACCCACCTAAGAACAGGCGTTCATTAAGGTGGGCCCAATTATGAAAAACAAACAAAACAAGCACTGCAAAGATAAGTACATTTTTTATTTTGTCAATACTTTTACGAAAAAAATTATTTTTTTTTTTGATTTTGAGAATGGGCATTAAAAAACCCACCTAAGAACAGGCGTTCATTAAGGTGGGCCCAATTATGAAAAACAAACAAAACAAGCGATGCAAAAATAAACACATTTTTTGTTTTGTCAATAGTTTTTCCGTTTTTTTTTTAAAATATTTTAAAAAATCAATATTAGTGGTTAATCGAGGCCTTTATTTGTATTAAATCTAAATAATGGTTGTATTTTTGCCGTCTAATAATTAATATCATGGCAACGTATAATATAATAATGCCCAAACTTGGCGAAAGTGTTGAGGAGGCAACAATTACAAAATGGTTTGTGGGGCTTGGCGATCTCATAGAAGAAGACCAGCCGATAGTGGAGCTTGCCACCGACAAGGTTGATTCAGAGATTCCTTCGCCGGTTGAAGGCAAAGTGATCAAATTAAATTATGAAGAAGGCGCAATAGTTGCAGTTGGTGAAGTTATTGCGGTTATTTCCCTCGATGGCGATGGCGAAACAGAAACCGCTGTTGATAACTCTTCGCAAGCAGCCGGAACAGAAGCAAAAACAGAAGATAAGAGCACTGTTGGGCGCGACAATGTGTCCAAGCGTTTTTACACGCCTTTGGTGAAAACAATCGCTAGAAAAGAAAACGTAAGCATAAAGGAACTGGATTCGATTCTTGGCAGCGGCGCAAACGGAAGGGTTAACAAATCCGACATTTTAGGCTATATAGCCCATAGGTCGGTGGAAGAGGATGTTGTTGTGAGCAAAATAAGCAAAACAGAAAAGCCGGCTGTAAAGATAACTGTAAATGAGGGAGATAGGATTGTGCCTATGGCCCGCATGCGAAAACTGACCGCTGACCACATGATAATGTCCCAGGAAACTTCGGCTCATGTTACTTCGGTGATAGAGGCCGATGTTACCAATATCGTAAAATGGAGAACATCCCATAAAGATGAGTTTTTGGATAAATATGGTCAGAAGCTAACATATATGCCAATATTCACTGAGGCAATTGCACGGGCATTAAAGGATTTCCCTCAGCTTAACGCATCTACCGACGGCGAAAACATAATCTATAGAAAGAGGGTGAATATTGGAATTGCCGTTGCTTTGCCGGATTGGAACCTGATAGTTCCCGTCATAAAAGATGCAGACTACAAAAATATGTACGGCTTGGCCACCGACATCAACACCTTGGCTGCCAAGGCCCGCAATAACAAGCTAAGCCCCGACGATGTTTCAGGAGGTACGTTTAGCATAACCAATTTTGGTTCGTTCAATAATTTAATGGGGACCCCTATCATAAATCAACCACAGCTTGCAATAATCGCTACTGGCGCAATTGTGAAAAAGCCTTCCGTTCTGGAAACTCCCGAAGGCGATTTTATGGCAATACGCAATAAGATGTACCTTTCGCTTTCATACGACCATCGTATTGTTGACGGTGCCCTTGGCGGGGCTTTCCTGCAAAGGGTGGCCAAGTATCTTGAAGATTTCAACTTAAACAGAAGTATTTAATTTTAAAACGGGAATAATTATTTATCATGGACTATCCAAGAATTCATTCAATAAAGAAAACCGATAAGGAAACCTTGAAAAAATGGCTGCACCTAATGACCTTGGGCCGTGCCATCGACGATAGGGCGCCAAATTACCTAAAGCAGGCTATAGGCTGGAGCTATCATGCGCCTTATGCAGGCCACGACGGGATACAACTGGCCTTAGGACAGGTATTTGACCGCTCCACTGACCATTTGTTCCCTTATTATAGGGATATGCTAACGGCAATCTCGGCAGGCTTAAGCGCAACGGAGATTATATTAAACGGTATCTCGAAAGCAACTGATAAGGCAAGCGGCGGCCGTCACATGTCAAATCACTTTGCCAAGCCTGAGTGGAACATACACAATGTTTCGTCCTGCACGGGAAACCATACCCAAATTGCAGCCGGCACGGCCAGGGCGATAAAAAAATATAAGGCCGACGGAGTTGTTTTTACCTCCCAGGGCGAGTCATCGGTTTCCGAAGGTTATGTTTATGAGGCTATTAACGGCGCCTCGAATGAGCAGCTGCCTATTGTTTTTGTTTTTCAAGATAATGGTTATGGTATTTCTGTTCCTAAAAAGAATCAAACAGCAAACAGAAAAGTGGCTAATAATTTCCTCGGTTTCAAAAATTTAAGGGTTATCCATTGCAATGGGAAGGATGTCTTCGATTCCATGAATGCCATGATCGAGGCGAGGCGTCATGCCGAAGAAGAGCAACAGCCCGTGATAGTGCAGGCAAACTGCGTCCGCATGCATTCGCATTCCAATTCGGACCGTCATGAACTTTATCGTGATGATTACGAGATAAACTATGTTAAGGAATATGACCCTTTGGGGAAATTCAACAGAATGTTGTTGCGTTATAAGCGCATGAGCGAGGAGGAGATTTCCGAAATAAAGGGCAAGGTAAAGCTTGAGGTTAAAAAGGCTCATAAGGAAGCACTTGGCGCACCCGACCCAGACCCAGCGACGATATACGATTATGTACTGCCCGAGCCTTATGCGGCTCTTAAATATCCTGAAGGCATCCATGACGACTCTTCGGAGCCAAAGAAATTTATTGTAGCCCTGAATGAAACACTAAAAGCCGAGTTCAGGCTCAACCCCGACACTTTCCTCTGGGGCCAGGACATGGCAAACAAGGATAAGGGCGGGATTTTCAATGTGTCGAAGGGCATGCAGCAGGAGTTTGGGGAAGAACGTGTTTTCAATGCCCCTATTGCAGAGGACTATATTATGGGGACCGCGAACGGCATGACCCGTTTTAACGATAAAATCCGCGTCGTTGTAGAGGGTGCCGAGTTTGCCGATTATTTCTGGCCGGCAATGGAGCAATTTGTTGAGGCCACCCATGATTATTGGCGGAGCAACGGGGCATTTGTCCCTAATGTTACTATACGCCTAGCGTCCGGAGGTTATATAGGCGGAGGACTTTACCATTCGCAAAATATAGAAGGCACATTGGCAACTTTTCCCGGCGTGAGGATCGTTTATCCCTCCTTTGCCGACGATGCCGCCGGATTGCTCAGGACTTCAATCCGCTCTAAAGGGCTAACGGTGTTCATGGAACCAAAGGCCTTGTATAATGCGCCCAAGGCAGCGGCCTCGATCCCCGACGATTTTGAAGTTCCCTTCGGTAAGGCCAGGATAAGAAGGGAGGGCGACGGCTTATCGATAATTACTTATGGAAATACCACCCATATGTGCCTCGAAGTGGCCTCCAAACTGGAAAAAGAAAATGGGCAAAGTATAGAAGTGCTTGATTTAAGGTCGCTTGCGCCCCTTGATGAAGAAAGTATCCTGCAAACAGTAAAGAAAACAAACAGGGCCCTGGTGGTTCACGAGGATAAGGTCTTTGCGGGTTTTGGAGGGGAAATAGCCTCCCTGATAAACGAAAAAGCATTTGAGTATCTTGATGCTCCCGTCAGGCGGGTAGGCTCCGAATTTACCCCTGTTGGTTTTAACAGGATTTTGGAAGAAGCAATTTTGCCGAGCACTGATAAAATAATGAAAGCCGTTAAGGATCTGATTAACTATTAAAATTTTTGAATATGAAGAAGATAGCGATAATATATAGTTTTAATACAACGAAGTCGAAGAACGCAGCAAAAAAGATTGTTGCCGAAATAGGCGCGGACAAGCTTGATGTTATTAATGCCGAGGATATCACAGGTGAGCAATTCATGAAATATGATAAATATATTTTAAGCCTTCCCACTTGGTTCGACGGCGAGCTCCCTAATTATTGGGACGAGTTCCTGCCCGAAATGGAGGATCTTCCCTTAAAAGGCAAGACCTTTGCGTTGTTCGGCCTGGGCGATCAAAAAAACTATCCCGAGAACTTTGGCGACGCAATTGGTATAATGGCCGAGACTATTGAAAATGCCGGGGGTGAAATAATAGGGTCAACCGACATTGTAGGCTATGAATTCGAGAACTCAAAAGCCTTGCGCAATGGTAAGTTTATCGGTTTACTGCTCGATCAGGACAATCAGTCGCAATTGTCGGGAAAAAGAATCAAGGATTGGGTGAGCTCCATAAAGGATAAGCTTTAATGGCAAGTCACATAACAATCCTTAATGTGGTTCTTTAGCCCGAAATCGTGAATTTTCTATAAGTAACACCTTCCCGGGTTTTAAGCCCGATAATGTAGAAACCATTTTCCAGATATCGTACATTAATTTTATAATACTTGGTGTTGCCAGTTAATTCATTGTAAACCAATGTCCCATGAGAATCATAGATCCTAAGCTCATCAAATGGCACATCAGATTTTATTGAAATGTCCGAAGTTACGGGATTTGGGAAAATACTCATTGTTTTGTTCAAGTCCTGGTTTTCGCCGATCGTTACTATTTCAATAAGCATGGCGAAATAATCGTCAGCAATTTCGTTGGATACTTTTAAGTTGCATTGATATGTTCCGTATTCCCTGTACTCATGAACCGGAGACTCTTCGCCCGAACTTTCCCCGTCGCCGAATTCCCATAAAAAGGTGTCGCCACAAATCGACAGGTTCTCGAAACTAACCAATAATCCTTCGTTGCTATATGTGGCCGAGGCAATCGGTGGCGAGGAACCTACTTTGATCTTTAGGGAGTCCAATTCTTGACCTTGTCCCGACATCAGATAAACCATAGTGGAATTCTCTGGATAAATTGTAGGGTTTGTGCTTGTGGAATCGCTGAAAAGACGGGACGGGGACCAATACATGTTTTCGAGAGTGTCAAGGCATAAGTCCAGACAGAGCGAATCGGAACATTTTATCTCAATATCGCTCAGCTGCCAATTAAAACAAATCTCGTTGGCGCCGATAGTGGATGGGTTTTTCCGTAAAACGCTGTCGATGTCGTATTTGAAATTAGAGTTCTTTTTTCCTCCTTTCCCGATTAATGCCGGGCTGGAAGCATAGAGGCTGCTGTCGGCCAAGTACAGCGGGTCATAAAAATGTGCCGAGCTGCCATAAGTGCTCACGTTGCCGTGGCCCAAACGGATAAAATTATTGTTTTCAATGGTAGTAACGCTAGGTTGCCAAATATTCATATTGCTTATGTTGTTGTTTTTGATGGCCCCGCCGGTATAATTCATCTCAAGGTAGGCTTCTTCGCTAAAATTATTATGGAAGATCATTTGGCCCGGCCCATGGGAGAAATCCACCGTGTCAAAAACAAAATTGTTCCCGAAGATGGTATTGTCGTTGTTAATGTCGCAGTTTTCATACAGATAATTGTTTTTGATCTTAATGCCATTACTGAAAGTGGAAGAAAGCCGCCCATGGACAAAGTTGTTATAAAAATTTGCATTGTTCAGCCAATCTAGTTCCACGCTCCCATTAAAGACATTGCCTATAATGTCGCCAGCCCTGACATTAACATTGCAATAAAAAGTATTGAAATAGAGGTTCCCCTGTAAGGCAAAAGTGTAAATCCCATCATAATAAAAAGTGTTTGAATGAAAACTTTGTCCTGTTGCCACAAAGTCGTTGGTGCTGGCATAGAATACGTTATCAATAAAATGCCTGTATTGGCTAAAGCGGTTTTTCACCGACTTATTGACTATACCACCATAGATCGTGTTGTGCCTGAACCATGAACTTCCCTTACTGCCGCCGATATAGAAAGTTTGTTGCTCCGAGACTATTTTGCATGAATCTATGTTCGTTACCAAATAAGGCCCTTCCCATGGATACTCGATTTTTATCAGTGCCTCGTCATAATCAAAACTATTATTGAACAGGTTCAATATATTGCAGCCCAGCAGTTGGAAGTATGGCGACTCATCGGACCAAATACACGAATAATCCTGGTTCTCAGACGGATATATCGTGAAGTTGTTGAAGGTAACATGCGCCGTCCTGAACACTTTCAAACGGCCCACGATAACTGCCGAGTCGTTTTCGGCGCCATAATAAACGAATTCTATGTTATTGTTGTCCGGGTTTTCAACATCAATAACTGAAACATTATTATAATTTCCGGCTACCACCTTAAATGTTACATCGCCCCCCAATCCTTCGGATTTCAACGCGCTTATGGCATCTGCGAAGCTTTTGAAATCCGATTCGGGATTGCCTAGGCTGTATTCCCCTGATAACTGGGCAGTTGAGCTTTGGCTAAATAAAACGGAAATAACTATCGTCGTAAACAAGACAATATTGTGATTTAGCATTTTCATGGCTGACGGTGTTTATAGTGTGTTAATTATTTCAATGGATAAACAATTTAAGGACTGAACAACGAAAATAGCTTTTTTCGATCAAAGGGTGTATGGGGTCGTGAAAAAATAAATATGGATTAAATCAAAACAAATTATGGCTGATTTTAACGCCCGGTCTTAAAATCAAAAACAAATTGTATTTTTACACCATTGTTATTAAAAAACCGAATTAATTTTTTGAATCTTTTATTTTGTGGGGATGGGATGTACAAAGCCGTTTGCAGTTTACCTGATAGTTTCTGTTTTCTTTTTTGCTTCTTGCGATAGAAATATACCTGAACATGGCAATATGGCATACCATCAGCCAACATCAGTTAAATTGCCCAAAAAACAATATGTGCGTCCCGATTCGTTGGTTAAAAGGACACCGGGAGCAAATGGCATGTTTTTGCCCGGTCTGGTAATTTCCGATATGCCAAAACAAGAGGAGTTCAGCATAATAAAGAAAATAGTTCCCGGAATTTCTTATTTGCCGCTCAGTGCCGAAGAAAAATTATCGGGCAAAGCTCCCGTAAAAAGCAAGAAGCCTCTTGTTAGTTACCTGAAGGCCGATGCGTCGTCATATATTACAGCAACTGCTGTCAACCCTCGAAAAGTAATTCTCCCAAAACCTTTATTGATAAATAACGACAGTATCTTATTGTTTGATGCAGCTGCAAAGCGGGCTGGGCCGGAAAGTGTTCAGGACGGTGATACTATTTACCCGCCGCTAATGAGATATTCCGCCAAGCCCTTTAGGGCCAAGGCCTTCGACTTCGAATATAAAGATGATGCGGTTTATGATATCTGCTTTTTAGGTGAGAACCAACAACTTCCGAATTCCTATATCAGAAATATCTCGATAGATAAGCAAGGGGTAATTTGGATAGGTTCTTATACAGGTGGCCTTATTTCCTATGACGGTCAGTTTTTCGACCAATATACAGAGAAGACGGGATTGTCGGATAACGGTATCGTAACGATGACAATTGACGATAAAGAAAGGATATGGATGGGCACTGCCCGTGGAGGCGTAAATTGTTATGATGGAAATACAATAACGCAATACACTACTAACCAGGGGCTTCCCTCAAACCTCATTCTTGCTGTCATCAATGATTCAAAAGGAAGGATGTGGTTTGGGACTACTAAAGGACTTGCTTGCCTCAAGAACGACAGCCTGGAAGTTTATACGACAAAGCAGGGCCTTGCGACGAATGCCGTTTATGCGCTTCTTGAGGATAAGCACGGGAATATTTGGGTTGGGACTTATGGAAAGGGAGTTCAGATGTGGAACGGAAAATATTTTGTTTCATACAGCAAGAAGGACGGTCTTGCAGGGGATAGGATACTTTCCTTGTTTGAGGATCACAGCGGGAATATCTGGATAGCTGCCCAAGGAGGTGGTGTTTCATGCTTCAACGGTAAATCCTTTGTTAATTATACCGTGGAACAAGGACTGGGAAACAATAATGTTTTGTCAATTATCGAGTCAGGAAATAAAATTTGGTTTGGGACCTTCGGAAACGGGATTAGCAGTTTCGACGGACAGGCTTTCTCCCGTTATACGAGCAAGGATGGTTTGAATGACGATTATATCAGAACTTTATTTGCTGACGGAAATGGCAATATCTGGATTGGTACCGACGGGGGTGGGATATCAAAACTAAGAATAAACGGCTTTAGGCATATAACTGAAAAGCAAGGCTTGACAAATAAACTAATAGTATCAGTGTTTCAGGACGATGACGGCAGGATGTGGCTCGGGGCATTTGAAAAAGGCCTTATGCTGAGCAATAATATAAATCATGGCGAACAGCTTCGGACCTTTGTGCCCATAAGTACCGTACAGGGTTTGGCGAACAACATAGTAACTAGTATTTTTCAGGACAGCAAAAAAAATTACTGGTTTGCGACTTATGGAGGAGGTGTGAGCAAGCTGGATTACAACTCTTATAAAAACAACAAGCTGAAGTTCACTAATTATTCAACAAAACAGGGCTTGCTTAGTGATGTTGTCAGAAATATCGTCGAGGACGAAAATGGCGATATCTGGTTTTCCACCAAGGGTGGAGCCACAAGGTTCGACGGCAAAAATTTATTTACCCTGACTAAAAAGGCAGGCCTGGGCGGCAATGATGTGGTATGCTTGTTTATTGACAAGGAAAATGCCATCTGGATAGGAAGTAAGGGAGGAGGGGTTTCCCGCTTGAAAAATGACAGCATCACGACTTTCAAGCTGGCTCAGGGTCTGGCCAACAATACGGTATGGACGATTGTCCAGGATAAAAACGGCATCCTTTGGTTTGGAACAGATGGTAATGGGCTGAGTTATTATGACGGAAAAAAATTCGTCAACATAAATACTGATGACGGCTTGTGCAATAATTTTGTTTTTTCGCTGACTCTTGACGAACAGAACTCTCTTTGGGCCGGAACAACAAGAGGCCTGAGCAAGTTAATGCTCAAGCCTGCCGGGGACGAAAAAAACAATGCCAACTTCTATATAAAACCCGGAATAATGAATTATGGCAAGCTGGAAGGCCTTAAATCATTGGATTTCTATCATAATTCGGCATTGCTCGATAAAAACGGCAAACTGTGGTTTGGAACCACAAATGCCCTTACGCTGTTCGACACAAAGTCTTCCGGTAATAGTTCCTTTGAAACCTTAATTCACATAAATGGAATATCGATCAACGACAAGGACCTGGAATTTACGGGCCTGGAAAAGGATAAGCGTGTTCTTAAAGAGCAAGGGATACAATACGACAGCATTGCCCCATTTTTGAATTATCCCATTGGTTTGAGCTTGCCCAACAATTTAAATCACCTTACTTTTAATTACTCGGCAACAAATTGGGATTCGCCCGATAAAGTAAAATATCAATTCAAATTAAAAGGCCTCGACATTGGCTGGAACCCGATAACGCAAGAAAAATATGCCGATTACCGAAATATTCCGCCCGGGGCTTATTCATTTGTGCTGAGGGCAAAGGGGGCTTCAGGAAAATGGAGCAGCGAATTGGACTACCCTTTTACCATCAGAAGGCCATGGTGGATGGCATGGTGGGCAATAATTGTTTATGTTGTTGCCGGAATCTCTTTTATATGGCTGTTAGTTCTCTCTCGCGTTAATATCATCAAGAAGCAGAAAGCCGCGCTTGAGAAAATGGTAATTGAACGAACAAAAGACCTTGACAAAGCATTGCTGCTGGCTGAAAAAGCAGCCATCGCAAAAAGCCAGTTCGTGGCCAGGATGTCGCACGAAGTACGTACGCCCTTAACCGCTATAATTGGCTTTACAAAACTACTAACTGATATCACGTCCAATCCCAAACAAAGAGACTACCTGGCGAAAATCGATCGCTCGGCAAATACCATGCACTCTTTGATCAACGAGGTCCTCGATTTCTCTAAAATTGAATCGGGTAAAATGGAACTGGAATTTATCCCTTTCGATCTGGAGATTCTTCTTAACTCAATCATTATATTGAACCACAAGCAGTTATATGACAAAAACCTTGAGCTGATAATCTATATCGCACCGGAAGTGCCTAAAATATTAATCGGTGACCCGCTTAGGTTGGGGCAGGTGATCACGAACCTGATCAACAATGCTGTTAAATTTACTGATAGTGGCGAAGTGTTTGTCCGCATCAGCCTAAAAAAGAAGCTTGCAAATAACGAAATGTTGCTGCAGTTTGCCGTAAAAGATAGCGGAATAGGTATTGGCGAAAGTCAGATATCCAGTCTTTTCGATGAATTTCAGCAGGCCGACAACAGCATTACAAGGCGCTATGGTGGCAGCGGCCTGGGACTTGCCATAAGTAAATCCCTGGTTAACAATATGGGGGGCGAGATATGGGTTGAAAGTGAGCAATCCGTAGGGAGCACCTTTTATTTTACTGTTAAGCTTTCGGGGAAACAGCCAGGGTCGGGATCGGAAAAAACAATGCCGGACGAATTAAAGGGCATAAATGTGCTGGTTTGCGACAGTAGGCCTTCAACCAAAAAGCTTATCAACGACTATTTGGGTGTTTTCTCATTGAAAACGGAAACTGCCTCGTCGAGGCTCGAACTTGTAGGGAGGCTTGAAACAAGGCATTTCGACTTATTGCTGATCGACCATGATTCATGTAAGGAAGGTGGCATAGACGGCTTTATGAAGCTGTTGAGCAATCTTGAAGGCGATATGAAGACAATTGTGCTTTCTGCCTCCGGGAATCAAATAAACGATTTGGGCAAATTGAACGTCCCTTTTGACGGCTACCTCTTGAAACCTGTGTTGCCCACTGCTCTTTTCGAGAAGATATTGAGTGTTTTCAATATCGAGAACATGTCTGCCGACGATAATCCTAGCGATGACGGGAAACTTGATCAAATCCGCACGGTCCTGGGCAACAACAAGGTCCTGCTTGCCGAGGACAATGAGGTAAATAGTGAGCTGATCAAGGAACTGCTCGAAAAAGTGGGCGTCCTTGTCGATTTGACGGATAATGGCGCAAATGCCGTCCGGAAAACCATGGATAATGATTACGATTTGATTCTCATGGACTTGCACATGCCTATAATGGATGGTTTTTATGCCTCTGTGCAAATAAGGAAGCATAACTCAAAAATCCCTATCATTGCCATATCCGCCGATACTTTACAAACGATAAAAGCAAAATGCGAGGAATCGGGAATCAACGATATCGTCGCGAAACCTATCGACCCGGACTTGCTTTATGAAATATTGATGAAATGGGCCTCGCGAAAAAAGAAGACAAGCCGCGAGACAACAATATCAAAAACAAATCGGCCTTCAAGCCCCGGCTCATTGCCCATAAGCGGTTTGGACGTGGAAACCGGGATTCGCAGGTTCGGGGGAAACGCTGCCCTTTATTATAAAACACTAAAGAAGTTTATGGTTGGGAACAAAAGCATTTGCGGCGAAATAGAAGGTCTGATACAAAAACGGGACTTTGTGGATGCCCATTTAAAAATACATGGCTTGAAGGGCGAAAGTTCCAATATTGGGGCTGACGAGGTTTATCTTCAAACAATAGTCGTTGAGAATTTTATTTTAGAGGACAACTTGTTCGAGTCCGCAAAATCCATAAAAACCCTTAGCAGATACCTCGACGACTTGATTTCCGGGCTGCAAGCTTACTTTGAGCATTCGGCCACTGAACAGCCCGGCGGTTCATTATCCCTGGACATCTTAGTGAAGGATTTGATTTTGAACTTGCAAATGAATGACCCCAAGGCCTTGGACCTGCTTGATGATTTGAACGAAAAGGATCTCCCCGCTCCGCAAATAGGACGCATTAACAAGGCGGTTAATGACGGAAATAACGATGAGGCCTGTGCTTTGCTCAAGAGCTTATTGAAGAATATCTAAGGGGAATTTAAGTTTATTTTAACAAGCGGTAAGGGTAAAACAACATTTGTCTGTCTTATTATTTAGAAATCGCTTTTTTTTGTCGAAAAAAAAGATTCCTGCCAAACCGAGACTGAATTATAATTGTCGATATTGATTATATAGTCATGTCCTTCTTGGACTTATAGTTAAGGGTATCGACCGTGCGTTCATAATATATTACTGATGAAAAAAACAAATATACAGATGATGTTGCTGCTTTTGTTATCGGCGATTTTCATAAACATTTATGCTAATAACAATTTAAATTTGCTAGGGTCTGATTTGAGCAAACAATCCAAAGAATCAACCTTTTTAATAACTGGTGTTGTGAGCGGTAATATTACCGATTGCAATACCGGAATTGGGATTTCCAATGTTTTGGTCGAGGCTGACGATGGCACAAATCACTATGAGGTTGAGAGCGACCAGAATGGCGATTACACTCTGACCGTGGAAGCATCTACTTATAGCCTTCAATTCAATTTGCTTGGTTATCAGGAAGTTATATATAGCAATATTGTTGTTAGCGGAGGACAAACAAATATCCGGGATGCCCAATTGTGCGAAAACGCCAACCCTGTGTCCAATGTTTATGCCAATCCTGACCTAAATTGCCCCGGGGTTACTGTTAGCTGGGATCTTCCGGCAGGGCCTTATGCGATAATTTATGATGATAACTCGGCCGAGGACTATTCCATCTGGAATCAGGCAGGAGGGGAGATTGCAGTTGAATTTACACCCGGTTCTTATCCCGCTACAATTACGGGAGGAAAGATTTATGTTGGCGATGGTTCTTATCCCGCTGGTGGCAACTGGTTGGGAACCACAATGGAAATAGGTGTTTTGGATGATGATGGCCTTTACGGCCTGCCGGGAAGTGTTCTGGAAACCGATACAGTTACCGTCGATAATTATGGATGGGTTTTGTTTCAGGGTGTTTTTTCGTCGGAAATAAGCGAAGGGAGCTTTTATATTTATTATAAGCAGCTTCACGACTCGCCAAATGCCGCTCCCATCGGAATTGATGGTGATTTGCCGATAGTGTATCAATCTTATGTAAAACAGGCTGGCGGCAGTTGGGTGTTTTCGCCTTATCAGGATTTTATGATTAGGGCTGAACTCTATGGCCCAACAGGACAATTTTCTAATTTTGCGCCAACCCGCGCATATCTGGAGCCGGCCGAGCCTATTGCGAGGGACGATATTTATTTAGCGACTTCCCACAAAAGAATTCAGGCCGGTTTTAGGAAATCGGGCAAAATAATTCCGCTGGGCGATAAAACCCGCTCGCTTTCTAAATATAATTTGTTCCTTGTCTCGGGTTTCGACCCCGACCAAGGGGAAGGCCCTGAATCAGGAACGCCGACCAGCATTGGGAGCCCCAGCACTATTTCATATTACGATAATTTCCTGAAACCACCAGGCTTCTATGCCTATGCCGTTGAGGCAGAATACGATAGCGGTGATAAATCATCCTGGGCCTATTCAAATATTTTTAGTTGCGGATTAGATAATGTTGTTGATCTAAGGACAAGTCTTTGCGATAGTAGTCAAGCCGATAATGTTGAATATCATGCAATCGGAACTAATTTTCCTTATCAGGATATCATATTGATGAGCGATGACAGCGGCCTTGTGGTTTTCGATAGCTTGATAAACGGAAACTATAATATCGAGGTTTTTAAGATCGGATATGAAAAAGTTAGCCTGAACGACCTTCTGATTAGTACCGATAGTAGTTTGTCGGTCGAGTTATATGAAAACACTTTTGTGCCGCGGAATTTATTTGTGGATTCCTTGACGGCAGTTGCGGAATGGCAACCAGCCTTGGTAACGGCCCTGGAAACTGAAGACTTCGAGGGTGTGCAATTCCCTCCAGAGGGATGGTACCAAACCATCGACCTTGGGGATTTGTCGTGGTGGACTCGAACGAACACGGCCTACAATGTGCCTCCGCAGTTTGAGGACGGAACCTCTTCCTGGTTTGCGGCCGGCGAAAAAAGGGAAAGTCTTCATCCAGGAGATTCATATCTTGTTACTCCTTATGTTGATTTAAGGCTAAGCGACAGTTTATATATAACTTTTGATAGATGTTTTGACGGTACTTATGGTGATGTCGCAAGGGTTCTTTATTCCAATAATAATGGCCTCGATTGGGTGTTGCTGCAAGAACTGTATCTTGCTCAGGGATGGATAAACCAGTCGATTGATTTGTCATCTATCTCAGGTTTTGAAAATGGGAACGACAGTGTCGTGTTTGCCTTTTCCAACACTTCTGCCGGAGGATACCCTGCGGTTTTTTGTGTTGATAATGTAAGCGTCCACAACGGCCCGGCAGCCGTTACAGAGTATGACGTTTATCTGAATGACGGTTTTGCAGGGTCAACTGCGCCCGATACCTTAACTTATTCATTCAGCGGCTTGGAGTATGGAGTAGAATATACAGCAAAGGTAAGGGCAGTTTATTCATGCGGTATTTCCGACCCGATTAGCTTTACCTGGACATCCTCTTTTCTTTATCCGCCGCGAAACCTGGATCATGATTATACTTATAATACCGATGAGGTTTTGTTGAGATGGAATCCTCCTCTGCAGCAGGGCAACTACTACTCAAACTATGTTACGGCAATTTCCGATACTGCGTTTATACCAAGTGGATTGATAGGTTTTAAGGTTTATAAAAATGATGAATTAATTGATATTCAGGATTATACAGGCCAAACCGAAGATCAGTTTGTTTATTATCTGGATAATAATGTCGATCCAGGAACTTTTCGGTATTCAACAAGCGCGATTTATGACCTGACACCATACGGGTTTGCAGGGGATACTGCCGAATCAATGCTCTCCAACTTTGATACGGTCAAAGTAGTCTGGGGAAATAGCATGCCTTTCTATGAAGGCTGGGAAAAGGCTGATTTCGATTATCAGGGATGGGGGACAAGCCCGGGCAACTGGAGAATAAGTACGCAGACAGGCGATGATGTGCCTTCTGCCGAATTTTCCTGGGAACCTCAGCTTGACACTTCATATAAAAGGATACTTGTTTCGGCACCGATAAATGCCGATATGATCGGCATAGGTAATATCTTCCTGGATTTCGATATAAAACTCGACGATAGAAATGCCGGCAATACCGAGAAGATGATGATTCAGATTAAGCAAGCAGATGACTCAAATTGGCATGGCATAGATACTTTATATAATAACGGATCTTTCGATTTTGCTCGAAAGCATTACGATATTACTTCGAAATCGCGTGATAAAGTATTCAAGATCAGGTTTGTGGCCAGTGGCGAAAACTCCTTTAACATAATTTCCTGGTATATCGATAATATTAATGTTTATCGCACTTGTGAATCGCCATCCGGCTTGTATGCCGATTATTTTTGGGATTCGGACGATGATTATGGTATCTCACTTTGTTGGGAAGCACCCCAATTGCCAATATATTACCTTCATTGGGACGATGGAGAGGTTTATAATGGCATTGGCCTTGATGCAGAAGGCGAATTCAGTACTGCAGCTCGTTGGGATGCGGATATGTTGACGGATTATGATGGCCTATATGCAACAAAAATAATGTTCCGCCTTGCAGATCCAGGGTTTCAGAAAGTAATTGTTAAAATCTGGGAAGGGCCGGATGCATCTAGCTTGCTTGCCGAAAAGTTGGTTGATTCACCAGTTGTGCTCGATCTGAACACTGTGGAACTTGATGTTCCGGTGCCAATAGATGTGAGCAAGGAATTATGGGTAGGATATACTATTTATAGCGATTTCACTTCCTTTCCTGCCGCTGTTGATGCCGGGCCTGCCATTTCAGCTTATGGAGATAAAATCAGCCTCGACGGCATTTCCTGGGACAACCTCTCTGATTTTGGGTTGGATTATAATTGGAATATCGGAGTGCAGCTGGAAGAATTGGATCAGTCATATCCCCGGAATGCTATCAGCGAAGCTGCTTACGAAATCACCGGCAGCAAGGCGAAATTTGTTCTGGGGCCGATAGTAAAAAGGCCAAAAGCCGTATCGTCTTATCCTGAAAGGAGTTTCGACGGTTTTAATATTTATTCTAAAACTGGTCAGGATAGCGAATACGAATTTGTGGAATTCGTTCCTTATATCGAAGGGCAATTGGCCTATTGTTATAAATTCAAGGCCGAGGATGATGTGCAGTCCGGTAAATGCTATTTTTATCAGCTTACATCAGTAAATTCTTCTGCCGAAGACCAATGTGAATCGGCACCGGCCACTACAGCAGATGGTGAAGATTATGCTTACGCTTGTGTAACCGGAATAAACGAGGCTTATGTCCCGGTAATTAACATGTATCCTAACCCTGCGTCAAATACTGTTAATATCAAATCTATGTCAAATATTAACAAGATTGTCATCACTAATTATTTCGGACAGATTATACAAAATATTAAACCCGCGCAGAGAACATCATTAATCCTCAACACTACATCGTTCCCCAACGGTGTATATCTCGTTCATATTGATACCGATAATGGAGTGCAAACCAAAAAACTAAGTATCGCCAGGTAAAATAGTTTGTTATTTGTATCAGTAAAAAAGGTTGCCCGTAATTTACCGGCAACCTTTTTTTTAAGATTTGTTGTCAATTCAATGCCGGCGCATAAAAAAACGGCATTAAAGTTGTTTCATACAACGACCTTATTTTCACAACAGTACAAATCGGATGGTTGTTTAGGTAATTGTGTGTAAATGAGGTTAATACAAATGAAAATAAAATGCCATTTATAAGAATGATGACATAATGGCGCAAACATCGGATATATTTATGGATACAAAGTTTAATCTGACAGAAATACTAGATGCAGACACTGAATTTTTCCCTTTGCTTTCTTCGGAAGACGAAGAGATGATGAACTCGGAGGATGTTCCCGGCGATTTGCCGATATTGCCACTTAGAAATACCGTTTTGTTTCCCGGAGTAGTTATACCCATTACCGTAGGGCGCGACAAATCGATAAACCTGATCAGGGATGCATATAAAGGAACTAAAGTGATAGGTGTTGTTGCCCAAAAAGATGCCGGGATCGAAGATCCAGTCGCCGAGGACTTAAACAAGGTGGGGACGGTCGCGCGCCTAATTAAAACGCTTCAAATGCCCGACGGGAACACCACAGCCATCATTCAAGGGAAAAAGAGGTTTGAAATAAGCGAGATAACCCAACAAGATCCATATTTCAAAGCCAAGGTCCAGAATTTTGAATCTGACAATGTTGTTCCTGAGACTAAGGAGTTTCAGGCTCTTATATCGTCAGTAAAGGATATGGCGATCCAAATTATCGAAAAGTCGCCCAATATTCCCACTGAGGCCGTATTTGCCTTAAACAACATTGAGACCCCTGCGTTCCTGGTCAACTTTGTTTGCTCAAACCTGAATGCCGATAATACCACAAAACAAAAGTTGATCGAGATTTCTGATATCGAAGTGCGCGCCAACAAAGTCCTGGCAATCCTTACCAAGGAATTGCAGATGGTGAACCTTAAGACCGATATCCAGAAAAAGGTAAAGACCGATCTTGATAAGCAGCAGCGCGATTATATGCTGAACCAGCAACTCAAGACCATACAGCAAGAACTGGGCGGCGGCCCGCACGATAGCGAAATAAAAGAGCTGGAACAAAAGGCAAAGAAGAAAAAATGGAGCAGGGATGTCGGCGATACTTTTAAGTCGGAACTGCATAAGCTGCAGAGGATGAACCCCTCGGCGGCAGAATACTCCATACAGCTCAACTATTTGGATGTCTTTGTGGAACTGCCCTGGGATGAGTTTACAAAAGACAACCTGGATTTAAGGCGCGCCGATAAAATATTGAATGAGGATCATTACGGACTCGACAAAATAAAGGAGCGGATAATTGAGTATCTGGCTGTTCTAAAGCTAAAAAACAATATGAAGGCCCCGATCCTCTGTTTTGTAGGCCCTCCCGGAGTTGGAAAGACTTCGCTCGGGAAGTCGATAGCCCGTGCCCTCGACAGAAAGTATATCCGCATGTCGCTTGGCGGCGTTCGCGACGAGGCTGAGCTGCGCGGCCACCGCAAGACTTATATAGGCGCCATGCCCGGCAGGATTATACAAAACCTTAAAAAGGTAAAAGCCTCCAATCCTGTTTTTATGCTCGACGAAATAGATAAGGTAAGTGGCAATACTTATAGCGGCGATCCGCAGGCTGCTTTATTGGAAATACTTGACCCTGAGCAAAACAACCACTTTTATGATAATTTCTTGGAGCTGGAGTACGACCTTTCCAGGATAATGTTCATCGCAACGGCGAATACCTTATCGACTGTTCACCCGGCATTGCGCGACAGGATGGAGATAATCGATTTAAGTGGTTATTTGCTGGAGGAAAAACTGGAGATCGCAAAAAGGCACCTTGTCCCTAAACAACTTGAGGAACATGGTGTGAAATCATCTCAGCTTAAGTTTAACAAGGCTGTTTTGGAGGCAATAGTCGAAGATCACACCCGTGAGGCAGGAGTGAGGTTGCTTGAAAAACAAATCGCCAAAATTATACGGAACAGGGCAAAGTTCATTGCCATGGACGAAGAGTTCGATGCTAAAATAAGCAAGGAGGACCTGAACAAGATTCTTGGGCCGCCGCGATTCCAGAAAGATAGAAATATCAAAAATGACATAGCAGGAGTAGTAACCGGACTGGCCTGGACAGCCGTGGGCGGCGAAATATTGTTTATCGAGGTTAGCCTGAGCAAAGGCAAGGGGCTGCTGAAGCTGACCGGTAACCTGGGCGACGTGATGAAAGAATCTGCAAGCCTGGCTTATGAGTATTTAAAAGCTCATTCCATGCTTTGGGACATAAACCCCGATGCGTTCGACAAATGGAACGTACATATCCATATCCCTGAAGGAGCAACGCCGAAAGACGGCCCGTCGGCGGGCGTAACCATGTTGACGGCACTGGCATCGGCGTTTACCCAGCGAAAAGTAAGGGCCAGGATGGCAATGACAGGTGAAATTACCCTGCGCGGAAAAGTAACACCGGTAGGAGGTGTGAAAGAAAAAATACTTGCGGCTAAACGTGCTAAGATCAAAGATATTCTTCTTTCCAAAGAAAACGAGAAGGATATATTGGAGATAGATGAGAGCTTCATTAAAGGTGTTGACTTCCATTATGTTGAAAATATGACCGAAGTCTTGGACTTTGCCCTGCTAAACGAAAAAGTGAGAAACCCGATCAAGATTTCATAATGTTGCTACTGGGGCTTAAACCTGATTAATTCATAAAAAATGACAATTAACAAATCAAAAAAAAAATACTATTGTTTGGGGCGGCAAAAAACCATTTATGTTAAGCATTGTTTATACTGAGTTCCCGGATAAGACCGGAAGTGTTTCAGGATTTGTTTGTTGTGAATTTAGTGGTGCGATTTTCGCATTTGACACTTGAGCCTACGCCTGGGCATTTCGATCGTAATTAGTTGTAGATGTGCAAAAAATTAGTACTTTTGCAGCCAATTTTTTCAGCGAAAACAGAAGATGATAACTATTACATTACCGGATAAATCGAAACGCGAGTATGCCGATGGGGTCAATGCCCTTGAGGTTGCTAAAGACATCAGCGAGGGCCTTGCCCGCAATGTATTGGCGGCAAAGGTAAACGGAGAAGTATGGGATGCTAATCGACCCATTGTTCAGGACGCTGATGTTCAGTTGCTTACGTGGAAGGATGATGAAGGTAAAGCCGCAATGTGGCATTCTTCGGCCCACCTGATGGCGGAGGCAATCGAATTGCTGTTCCCGGGTGTCAAGTTCGGCATCGGCCCCAATATCGAGAACGGCTTTTATTACGATGTTGATTTTGGGGAATATGAGGTCTCGGAAAACGAGCTTGTTAAAATCGAGGGGAAAATGCTGGAGCTTGCCCGCGAAAAGCAGGTTTTTGTGAGAAAGGACATTTCAAAGGCTGACGCCCTAAAGTATTTTACGGATAAGGGAGATGAATATAAGACAGAGTTGATCAACGATCTCAACGATGGCGAAATCACTCTTTATCAAAGCGGGTATTTCACCGACTTATGCCGCGGCCCCCATATACCTAGCACTGCTTTTATCAAGGCTATAAAACTAACGAGCATAGCCGGCGCTTATTGGCGGGGCGACGAAAACAGGAAACAGCTTACGCGCATTTATGGAATTACTTTTCCAAAGAAAAAGGAGCTCGACGAGTATTTGTTGATGCTTGAAGAAGCCAAGAAGCGTGATCATCGCTTATTGGGCAAAGAACTTGAGCTGTTCACTTTTTCGCGGAAAGTGGGACAGGGATTGCCGCTTTGGTTGCCGAAAGGCGCCGAGCTTAGGGAGAAGCTCGAACAATTCCTGAAGAAAGTCCAGAAGGAAGCAGGATATAAACCGGTTATCACACCCCATATCGGCAATGTCGATCTGTATAAGACCTCGGGCCACTTTCAAAAGTACGGCGCCGAGTCGTTTCAGCCCATCAAAACCCCTGCCGAGGGCGAGGAGTTCTTTTTAAAGCCGATGAACTGCCCTCATCATTGCGAGATATATAATAGTAAACCTCATTCATACAAAGAATTGCCTATTCGCTATGCCGAGTTCGGTACGGTATATCGTTATGAGCAAAGTGGCGAGCTGCACGGGCTTACAAGGGTCAGGGGGTTTACTCAGGACGATGCTCATATCTTCTGTACTCCCGACCAGATCAAGGACGAGTTTAAGGCTGTCATCGATATCATTGAGATAATTTTCAAGGCCCTAGACTTCAACGACGTAATGGTTCAGATATCGCTCCGCGACCCTGAGAACAAGCAAAAGTATATCGGTAGCGACGAAAACTGGGAAAAAGCCGAGGCTGCCATCAAGGAAGTTGCGGAGGAAAGAGGCCTGGACGCCAAGACCGAGTATGGCGAAGCGGCGTTTTACGGGCCTAAGATGGACTTCATGGTAAAAGATGCCCTCGGCCGCAAGTGGCAGCTTGGCACAATCCAGGTTGATTATAACTTGCCCGAGCGTTTCGATCTAACTTATATAGGATCCGATAACGAGAAGCATCGCCCTGTAATGATTCACAGGGCGCCCTTTGGCTCCTTGGAGCGTTTTGTCGCTGTTTTGATCGAGCATTGCGCCGGTAAGTTCCCTTTGTGGTTAGCGCCCGAACAATATATTCTCTTGCCAATAAGCGAAAAATATCAAGCATATTCCGAAAAAGTCTTAAATTTGCTGAATAAACAGAATATCAGGGGTATAATTGACGACCGCAGCGAGAAAACCGGAAGGAAGATCCGCGATGCCGAATTGAAGAAGATACCGTTTATGCTGATAGTGGGCGAAAGAGAGGAATTGGAGGGAAGCGTGTCGGTAAGAAGGCACGGTCAAGGAGATTTAGGAACATTTAGTATTGAGGATTTTGCGGTGATGATAAATGAGGAAGTTGATGATTTAACCGCTCAGGATAATTAAATAAAGTATTAATAAATATAGGAGGACACGACAATAGCACAATTTAGAGGTAAAAGAAGGCCTAGGAAGCCTTTTAGGAAAGCAGAGGATCCGCACCGGATTAATCATAAGATTACATCTCCTGTGGTAAGGCTCGTAGGCGATAATGTCGAAACGAACATTTATCAGTTGCGGGATGCTTTGGATATAGCCGACAGACAAGAATTGGACTTGGTTGAGATATCGCCATCTGCCAATCCGCCAGTTTGTAAAATAATGGATTATAAGAAGTTTCTTTATCAGCAAAAAAAGAAACAAAAAGAAATTAAGGCTAAAACGGCAAAAGTAGTAATCAAGGAAATAAGGCTTGGGCCCAATACCGATGATCACGACTTTAATTTTAAGTTATCCCATGCCAAGAAATTCCTTGAAGAAGGTGCGAAGGTTAAAGTTGACGTGTTTTTTAAAGGAAGATCCATCATTTATAAAGACAAAGGGGAATATATCCTTTTGCGGTTTGCCCAGGAACTTGAGGATTTCGGAAAGGTTGAAAGCCTGCCGAAACTTGAGGGAAAGCGCATGATAATGATAGTAACCCCCAAGAAATAGGAATTTTTAATAAATATATTTTAATCAATAAATTCATTTGTGCAATGCCAAAAATGAAATCTAAATCCAGTGCCAAGAAGAGGTTTACCTTTACAGGCACCGGTAAAATTAAAAGGAAGCACGCTTATAAAAGCCACATCCTGACAAAAAAATCGAAAAAGCGTAAGCGTAATTTAACTTACTCGACCATTATCGATAAGTCGGATGAAAAAAGGATAAGAACCTTGCTTCGTAATTAATAAGTTGTTTAACGTTTGTTATAGCAAAAAAGATCCTGAGAAGGGCGCTATAATGAAGAAAAATTTAAAAAAATGCCAAGATCTGTTAATTCAGTAGCTTCAAAAGCAAGGAAGAAAAAGCTTATGAAGCAGACCAAAGGACAATTTGGTCGAAGAAAAAATGTCTGGACGGTTGCCAAAAATGCGTACGAGAAAGGAATGCTGTACGCATACCGCGACAGAAGAGTTAAAAAACGTAGTTTCAGGGCTTTGTGGATTCAGAGAATCAACGCTGCCGCCCGTCTGCATGGAATGTCCTACTCGGTTTTCATGGGTAAGCTTCATGCCAAGGATATCGAGATTAGCAGGAAGGTCCTAGCCGACCTTGCCATGAACAATCCTGAAGCATTCAAGGCAATTGTAAAAGCCGTGAAATAAATGCTTTCGAAGAAACAAAAGCCGTCCCGCCTTAGGCGGGACGGCTTTTGTTTTGAGGAATTCCCAAGGGCTTTCTTTACAGGCTGTCTTTGCCGTTTTTAGCCAAAACACATTTGTATAGCTGATATTTTCCTGCTCTCTCATCAACAGCCCGTCTGCGGTCCCGGATGGGTTTTATTCGATACCCAGTTTTTTTATCCTTCTGTCAAGGGCCTGCCAGGTGATGTTCAATAATTCGGCAGCCTTCGATTTATTATTGTTGCACTTATCTAATGCCCTAATTATCAGTGATTTAATGTTTTCGTCCAAGTCAAAGCTCCCGTTATAGGGTAAAGCCGCCGACTCGTTGGCAGTATTTGTGCCTTCACTGGTGAACAGCCTGAAATGCTTGCTCGTCAATACTTCGCCATCGCATAATATCACTGCTCTTTCGAGCATGTTCTTGAGTTCACGTATATTCCCGGGGAAATTATAATTGCTTAAGTCCTCAATTACCGATTTATCGATCGACTTCACTTTGTTCCCCATTTGCTTTGCATAAAACCTCATATAATAATCCAGCAGTATAGGAATATCCTCCCTTCTTTCCCTCAAGGGGGGGATCTCGATTACGAATATGCTCAGGCGGTGGAACAAGTCCAACCGGAATTTATTCTCCAAAGCCATGCTCTCCAGGTTTTTGTTCGACGCAGCAATAACCCTGACATCAACCGAGCGGCTGACGCGCGAGCCAACTTTATTTACCTTTCGCTCTTCGAGGACCCTTAGTAGCTTGGCTTGTTGCATAAGTGGCATATCACTTATCTCATCGAGGAAGAGGCTGCCTTTGTCGGCAATCTCGAACCAGCCGTCCTTATCTTCCGTGGCACCGGTAAAAGCACCTTTTTTATGCCCGAAAAACTCACTTTCGAATAAGCTCTCAGGTACTGCTGAGCAGTTTACCGAATAAAACGTTTGTTTGTTCCTTTTGCTTAAATAATGTATGCCATGGGCCACTAGCTCTTTGCCCGTGCCGCTTTCACCAAGTACCAGGACGGATGTGTTCTCGGTTTTCGCTACCTTTGTCATCATCGAGATCAGGTTGTTTACGGCAGCACTGTTGCCCAGGATTTGCACCCCGATGTTCTGCATAAGCTTTTTCGAGAGTATGCTCACATCTTCCCTGCTGTCCTTCAACTCGCGGTTCAGGAATATAAACCTCTTGGTGCGCAAGATAGCATTGTTGATGTCCAACAGGCGGAATGGCTTTTGGAAATAGTCGGTTGCGCCACAGCGCATGGCTTCGATAACAGTTGACATGTCGCCATGGCCGGAAACCATGATCACCTCGGCATCAGGCTGTTCTTTCTTGATTATTTTCAGGACCTCGATCCCGCTCATCTCGGGTAGTTTTATGTCGAGGATTACAATGTCTATCTTTTTGTCTTCAATTACCCTGAGAGCAATAGAGGGCTTAGTAGCCTTGTAAACAGTGAAATTCTTGTTCCCAAGGAATTCGTTGAGCTCTTCGAGCAATCTTTCCTCGTCGTCAACTATCAATATATTAAGTTTCTTCATTTATCCTTTTATTAATGGTAGTTCTATTGTTAGCTTGGTGCACTCTTGAGGAGAGCTTTCCACTCTTATTAACCCGTTCATCTCCTTTATGATGCCGTATGAGATGGACAAGCCGAGGCCGGTTCCGCTTTCTTCATCTTTAGTTGTAAAAAACGGGTCGAATATCTTGTCGAATATCTTGTCGCTGATGCCAATTCCGTTATCGCTAATATATATTAAGATAAAGTCGTCTTCAGTTTCAACCTCAATCTTTATTTTCTTGTTAAAATCATGGTTTTTTGCTTGGGCCGCCCTTTTGTCAACTGCCGATTTAGAGTTCGAGAGCATGTTCAATATCACTTGCTCAAGCTTAAATGCGTTGCCTGATGTTGTATATATGCCTTCCGGATAAGTAAACTGCAGGTCAACCGAGTGGTTGAGATATTGCCTGTTTATGAGGGAGATGGACTTGCTGATGACTTCTATGACATTGATGATGGAATGATCTGCTCTTTGTTGGTCGCGGGAAAATATCCTGACGTGCTCGATAATGTTCTTTATCCTGTCGATATCCTGAAACAAGACATTTATCTTGGATTTTATATAGTTGGTGTTCAGGTCGCCCTCTGCGATTTTGTATATAATGTTCTCGAGTCCCATCGAGATGCCTCCCAAAGGTTGATTTATTTCGTGGGCAAGCCCGGCACTCAGCTCTCCCAGGGATTCCAGTTTCGACTTTTGGATAAGCAGCTGCTGTTGGCTTTTTACCTTCTCAACTTCGCTCTCGACTCGTTTTTCGAGGTTCTTGTTAAGCTTAGTCAAATTTAATTGTGCTAGTTTTCTCAGTGTGATGTTGGAGGCGAAAACAAGGTAGCCCGCCTCGTTGTCCCAGTCGATAATATTTATTTTCAGCTCAAGCCATTTTTGTTTTTCTCTTTTGGTGGAGATCATCACCTCGAAAGACTTCTCTGTTTCCAGAGGCTGTTCGTCCAAGAAATATTCTTTGATCTCGTCTGCGTTTTTGCTTTTTATGAATTTGTATAGAGGTTTCCCGATAAGGTTGCGGGGGATGTCCTGCATAAGGTTGACCATTGTCGGGTTCAGAAGGATGATTATACCGTTTTGGACAAGAAGTATGCCGTCGCTGGCATTTTCATAGATAAGCCGGTATTTTTCCTCGCTTTCCCTCAAAAGCAACTGGGCATTGGTTCGTTCGGCTATTTCAAGTTCAAGTTCTTTTGTCCTTTCCCTTACCCTTTTCTCAAGGGTGATGTTCATGTTTATCAGTTCTTTTTCTGCTTCTATGCGCCTTTTTTCCGCTTCGGCTAAATTCCTTTCGAGTAAGATGTCGTTTGCCTGTTCAGTGACTATTTTGATAAGATGCTCGTTTTTGACCGGTTTGATAAGGAAACCCTTCACGCCGGTTTCAATAGCATTTAAAAAGTATCTCGACTCTCCGTAAGCCGACATTATGATGATTCTTACATTGGCGTTCCTGTCGCGGATTTCGCGGATCATATCAAGCCCGTTCATAATCGGCATTTTAATATCAGAGAGTATCAGATCGGGTTTGATGTCGAAATACTTTTGCAGGCCTTCCTCCCCGTTCGACGCTAAATGCATCTCATTAACTGTTTTCTCTAAAACCCTATAATATATATTTCTAATTATGGGGTCGTCCTCTACTATTAAAAGCTTAATGTCGAACATGTCTTATCTTGATTGTTTGTATTTTTTTTCGCCTGCCTTGATCTTGATATTCAAATGGTTGCCAAAAGGGACCAAGGGGCACGACCACCTTTCGGAATATGCGCAATAAGGATTGTACGCACTGTTGAAATCCAGTTCTATGCTATCGGTTTCCGGAATTCGGATATCGAGATAGCGGCCTCCGCCATAAGTCGTGTTTCCATTTGTTAAATCGGTAAAGGGGACAAATAACGAGCTGCCGTAAACCGGGTGGCTTATAAACTCCATGTTTTGATATGCCGTCAAGTTGAGCATGGTGTCGTTGATGCTGAAATCAAGATGCCCATAGACTCTATAAAGCGGCTTCCTGGATGTGGTTGTCGGCATCTCGAAAACAGCATCTGATGTGTCTAGGCTGAATTTGGCCTTGGCAACATAGCGGGGGCTTATATCAAAATAATTAAATTTTATGTGGTGTGAGATCTCCTCTTTGTTAAAGGGGGATGTAAGCGTATCCGTAAACTCAAATTGTTTTTTATTCCTTTCATTTCTGTGCTTGTCAAAGAACTTGCCCCTATCAATTTTTCTCAAATAATCGTTTTCGTCTGGATAAAAAAACAAGCTGGCGTAAAAATAAGCTAGCATCTCGTTGGTGACCGTGCGGAAACCAACGCTGCTGGTCCACCATTTGTTACCTATATATGTTCTTACGGAATGAGAGATAACCCCGATTTTATAATCGTCGCCGAACGCTTTTTTAAACAATAACAAACTGCGCCTCGAATGAACCCCCATGGAATAAACGTTAAATGACTTTGCCCATCCGGGGTGTGCCTCAAATATTTCCTTTGCGGTTAAAGCAGTGCTATAGGTACGGTCTTGGTATATGCTTGTGGGTATCGAGGCCTCGTAAACCGTATCGTTGAACCCGAAGTGATTTAATGCCTTGATGGTGGCTTGCGAGGTATAATTAAAATCGGATGCATATTCGTATTGAGTCATCGGGATGCCGGTAACGATAAGCTGCTTGTAATTGCGTGCCTCATAGTATTTGATAAGGTCGGGTAGGGCGTACGATGAAACCCAGCCTTCAAGTATCATGGTTTTTGAATCAATGGGCTTGTCGAGTGATAAAAACGAGTGTATAGCAGGCATCGACACCCTCAATAAGCTTAATATCGCAGCAAGCACGATGATTGCTCCAAGCAAGGTGGGTCGGTAACAGTATTTTTTTTTGAACAAACTGATTTTCATCTTGCTAAAAACTCATTAGTTTAGCTCAAAAGTACACAAAAAGCTTATTGTTATAACTGTTGTGGTATATGTTTTTTTATTTTTATCAACATCGGATTTCAAGTGGCTTCAGGCCATTTCGTTCAGTTCTTTTACAAAGCCCTCGATATCCTCGTCAGAAAACGACTTTTCTTTTGCGGCTTCTTCCAGCGTCCCCCATATCGGCTCGCCGCACATGACGCACTTGATTCCTTTTTCCATCAGGTATCTCACCGAGAACGGATAATCGTTCACCAGATTCTCTATAAAGATGTTCTTGCTGATCATTTTTTTTTTTGTTTAATCCAGAAAGGCAAATTTACTTCTTCTAGTTTAGAATGGCTTATAAATTGTTATTATCGCTTTAGCGCCCTGCAAAGAGCTTAATCATTGATATCGAATTCGATAAGGTTCTTCAGGCCGGGGTTTAGTGATAGGTTTGCTTGTAGCTCGCCGGTAATTTTCTTTATTAAAGCCGGATGTTCATCACTAAGCTTGGCGGCTGCGAGCAGTTCTGTTAGAAATAACCAGTCATCAACTTTGATTCTCTTGTATTCCGCAAATAATTTGTCAGGGCGATTTTGCCCGCCTTGGTTTCCATCAACAAACTCCTTGGTTTTTTTATATAGCTCATGAAGCTTTATTGTCTTGTCGTCATAGCTTATCTTTAATGTTTTTTCTTGCGGGACTTGTCTTGACAATTCAAAAGCGTCGGCATCGGCAGCCCCCGAAAAGGCTGAAACGATACTTTCGCCAACGGCCATGTCATAATGGCCCCATGATGGGTCGAATAGTATTTTCCTGTTATGCCTTATAGTGCAATCATAAAAAGTAATAAGAAGTATTTTACCGTCTTTCCTGACCACCCTGCCGAGCACGCCCTCTACTTTTACGCCCGATTCAAACTCAAAACTACAGTGCTTGCCTTTTATTATACCATATTCCGCGAGTTCTGTATCGCTTAAGAACCGGGTAGGCTTGAGCGCTCCTTTTATTTTGCCTATGGGCGAGCCAAAACCTTCGGCATGATTTTCCTTTCCTTGCCCGTCCATCAGCTTGTTCTTGTAATTAAGCGTAGTAGGGCCGTTGGTGTTTATATAAACCGGGCGTCCGCCAGAAATTAAAACGTCGTTGAAGGTGCCTGACACCTGCAGCCCCGATGAATATTCAAGCGTTGCGGTATTGCCGGAACCAATCGCTTTCATTATACCGTCAAGGCCACCGGTAGTAAATGCCATTTGCTTTGCAAACTCCTCCAGAACACTTGTAAGGTGCTTGAAGTCAGGTGTTACAAATAATTGTGGTTGTGGCTTTGTTATATCAAAACCATAATCCATTGCATCTAGGCTGTATAGTATTTTCTTGACGTCGTATTTTAAGGCGTTCTCGCTCTCGCTTATGCTTGAGAGAAGGCCTGCACCGTATATTTTAGGTTTAATAAGGCTCCCTATCAGGCCGTATTCCACCGTCCACCAATGCAAATTCCTTATCAGCGTCATTTCCGAGGGCATGCCCGATTTAGTGCCCAGCACTTCGATCTTTTTCACGGCCATATTGATTTCCCCCTTCTTGGAGTATGGGCTGGCCTTTAAAATCGATAAATGCCGGATCGCCTCGTAAATTTTATAATCGTTCTTAGATGAGAAAGCTTTAGAGCCCAGCTCGCCGAAATATCGTAAATATTCAGCATATTCAGGGTCGGCGATAATGGGCGCATGACCGGCTGCCTCATGGATGATATCAGGGGCAGGAGTATATTCTATTTGATCGAAAGGCCTTATGTCGGCGGCTATCACCAAGACTTTGTGCTTTTGGAATTCCATAAATGCCGAGGGCGGTATAAAGCCGTCAACGCAAACCGCGGCCCATCCGATCTTGCCCAGGCTGTTGTTCATTTCTTCAACCGATGGAATATGATCCGTTGATATACCGGTGCTTTCCAGCCCTTTCACGTATGAGCCATCTGCATGCTTGCTCAGGAATTCCATGTTTCTTTTCATGACATATCTCCAGACTGCTTGGTCGCGCGCTGTATATTTATCGTAATTTTGCTCTATTATAAAAGTGTGCAAATGTTTTGGCAGTAGTTGTATTATTGGATTGTCGTACATATTGTTATTTAGAAGTATTTTAAATAAGTCCAAAAATACTTATTTTTTTTACTTCTTGCGGAATCCGAGGTTTTTTACAAATTTTTATGATTTACTTGGCGCTTCCCATATTGAACGAGTCGGCAAACCTGCCGGCTTTGATTAATTGTCTGTCGTTTCAGGAAACGGACGGTTTTGAGCTATTTGCCTGTGTGAACAATTATGACCAGTGGTGGGCTGACGAGGATAAGCTAAGCCAATGCATGGATAATCAGGAGAGCATAAGGATTTTATGCTCCGTTACAGGGTTTAAGGTAAATGTCATAGATAAGAGCTCAACAGGGAAAGCCTGGCGCAAAAAGAAAGGTGGGGTAGGGCATGCCAGGAGAGTGTTGATGGATGCTATCAGCAATGCCGCTGCCCCCAACGATCTAATAGTGAGCATTGATGCCGATACGTATTATCCCCCGGATTACTTGCGGGAAATTGCCAAAGTACTTGATGGGACAGGCGTAATAGGGCTTTCGTTGCCTTATTATCATAGGTTAAACGGGATAAACGACCGATTGATATTGCGATATGAGATTTATATGCGCTATTATTTGTCGAATATGTTAAGGATAAAAAACCCTTATGCTTTTACTGCCATCGGCTCGGCAATGGCATTTCCGGTCCGGGCTTACCGCAAAGTGGGCGGAATAACACCTGTCAGCAGCGGAGAGGATTTTTACTTTTTGCAAAAGCTGTCGAAAAGCGGTTTCGTCTGCAATTGGGCAAACACAACTGCCTATCCGTCGGGGCGCTTTTCCGACAGGGTTGGCTTTGGCACCGGCCCGGCACTGATAAAAGGAGGCAAGGGAGATTGGGGCTCATATCCGTTTTATCCACCCGGTTTGTTCGATGTCGTTAAAAGCACTTATGATAAATTCCCGCTATTGTATGAGCGCAACATAAAGTGCGATATGGACGAGTATTTGAGCAAACAGTTTAAGACCAACAAGATATGGGATGCCTTAAGGGATAATTATAAGGACAGGGAAAACTTCGTTAAAGCTTGTGTCAACAAAGTCGATGCCTTGAGGATATTGCAGTTTCTAAAATCAGAGAATATAAAATCCCCCGTAAATGATTCATCCGTCCTCAAGCGGTATTTAAAAAAATATCATTCGGATGA
Source organism: Chlorobiota bacterium (assembly GCA_013151215.1). Lineage (GTDB taxonomy): Bacteria > Bacteroidota > Bacteroidia > Bacteroidales > F082 > BM524. The sequence goes on from JAADIS010000003.1 coordinate 39,026, forward strand.
TTTAAGCCCGGAGCTTTTCGGCCTTGTTGAAGGGCTGGATTTCAATAAGTCCTCGATACATGAACTGGATTTGCTGAGGAATTGGATGTTCGAGAGTGAAAATAGGCTAAGGGAAGCACAGACAGACAAGATGTTTGATGAATGAGTCCTGTGATAAATTAATTTATTTTCATTCTTAAAATACTTTCTAGTATCTTGCACACATGAACCGATTGATATGCATTCTTGGGCCAACGGCGACCGGGAAGACCTCGCTGGCCTCACATCTGGCCGCCTTGATAGGGGCTGAGATAATTAGTGCCGACTCTAGGCAGGTTTATGCCGGGATGGATATAGGCACTGGGAAAGACATTGGGGATTATACCGTTGGCGGCGTAGAAGTCCCGTATCACCTGATAGATATTAAAGAGCCGGGATACGAATACAATGTTTTTGAGTATCAAAACGATTTTGTTAAGGCATATAAAAAAATTATCGCCAACGAAAAGATTCCCATCCTTTGCGGGGGCAGCGGCATGTACCTCGACAGCATACTGCGTGCCTATGAAATGAACAAGGTTCCCGAAAACAAAGCACTGCGCACTGAATTGCAGCAAATGCCCGACAAACAGTTGTCGGACATGCTAAATGGCTTGCAAAACCTACATAACACAAGCGATACGACAAGTCGGGCACGGATGATCAGGGCCATAGAGGTGGCAAAGGCAAATAAAGCCAACTTGGATACCATGAATTTGCTCAAGTCTTTGCGCAGCATTAATTTCGGTATTCTTTTCGATAGGCAAACAATAAGGGAGAGGATCACCGAACGCCTTGTGCAAAGGCTTGAGAATGGTATGCTTGATGAGATCGGGCACCTTCTCGAAAAGGGCGTTTCCAAGGACGAACTTCTTTTTTATGGTTTGGAATATAAGTTCCTGACCCGATATGTTTCGGGCGATATTTCGTACGATGAAATGTTCGACGGGCTTAATACAGCGATTCACCAGTTTGCCAAAAGGCAGATGACCTGGTTTAGGAGAATGCAGAAACAAGGCGTTAGATTAAATTGGATTGATGGAAACTTAAGCATGGAGGAGAAGATTTCGCTAATTTTGAATGTGGTTTCAAAAGTAAGTTGATGGTTGGGAAGATGCGCATATTGCTTGTTTTTTGCCCGTTGATCATAGCGGCGGGGGCAATGGGGCAGCGTAAGCTGCTTTTTAAGGAAACCGCAATAAAGGATATCCAAACAAAATTTATTAACCTTAACACTTCTGACGGCCTAAGCAATGATGCTGTTACCGATATACTCCAGGATGAGAAAGGCTTGATGTGGATATGCACGCTTGATGGCATTAATTCATACGACGGCTCTGTTTTTACCAACTACTATCATGTTGAAGGTGACAGCCTTAGCCCGCAGTCGAACGAAGTTTACTGTGTTGAGGAGGATGAAAGCGGGAATCTGTTTTTCGGGACGGAGAAGGGCTTGTGCAAATATTCGCCCTATTCCGATAATTTTGTTCAAATCGACTTGAAGGGCAGTTCCTATTCGAATAAGTCGGCTTATATCAGGCAGTTGAGGAGCAACGGAAAGGGCGGTTTGTGGATTGAGGTCCTGGAAGGTGCTTTGTTGCTGTATAATATCGAAAACGACTCTGTCGAAAAAGTGTTCAGCCATAATGCGACCCAGCAGCCTTATTATCATTATCACACTATTTATTACGATAGTGATTCAACCTTATGGGTAGGGGGAAGGGGCTTGGATCCGCTATTTCTGAAAAAAGGCAGCAACTTGCTGGAGACAATCAGAAATGATGAACTTGACCCGGACAAAAAAAGGGAAAATGACGTTGCTTGTTTTTATGAGGACAGCAGGGGCGATTTTTGGGTGAGCGCCCTCGACGGGGTTTATCTGCTGAACAGGGAATCCCTGGTATATACGAAATTTATGAGAACCTCGACCTGGGATATTGTTGAGGATAACGAGAGTAATATCTGGTTCGCAGGCGGTAGCGGCATCTTTAAGTATATGCCGAGCGCTAATCAAATGGTTTGGTTCGCAAAAGATAAGGACAATCCAGCCTCGCTTGCCTCCAACAGCGTCTTAAAAATTTATGAGGATTACCACAATAATTTGTGGTTTGCGACAAATAATGGTATAAGTATATATAGTCCAAGCGCTTACCCTTTTGGTACTTACTCGCACATACCCGGTATCGCACAAAGTCCGCAAGGGGTTGTGGTAACTGCTGTCGCCGAAGATAAAAAGGGTAATTTATGGATTGGATATGAGGAAAATGGCCTGGATTATTTTATGCTTCGCGACAGGCAGTTCGATCACTATCAAAAAACCAGGGATGGCCTGTCGGCCAATGAGGTATCAAGCCTTTATGTTGATAAGTACGATATGCTTTGGATTGCCTTGTGGCGGGGTGTGGGCTTCAATTCGTTGAACCTTGCCAATGGAAAGTTCACCTTGTACACTTACGACAAGACTAGTTCCAAATTTGATTGGTATAACGATTTTATAGAAGATGATTCAGGCAATTTTTATCTTGGGTTTTGGGGTAGTGAGGGATTAACGCTTTTTGATAGAAAAAAGGGAAGGTTCATAAAAACCCTTAAGCATAAATTCCCTCGCCTGCAGCAATCAAGGTTGATAACTCGATTGTTAAAGGATAATAAGGGAAATATCTGGTTTGGGACTTCAAAGGGAGGCTTATATGTTTACGATCCTATCAGCGATACTTCAAGGGCGTATTTTGCTGATATTGATGATAATAGAGGCCTGTTGTCGAATTCTGTCAACGATTTGTGCATGGATAACGACGACGAAATCTGGTTAATAGGAAATAGTTTGCAAAGGTATATTCCCGAAAATGATTCATTTGTGTCGTATGGAGCGGGTTATGGGCTTGGTAGCACCAAGCTAGTTTCCTTGCTGCCCGATAATTTGGGCAATATCTGGGTCGCTTCGGCTGATAAAGGTTTGTTTAAGTTTAATAAACACGATGAGAGCTTTATGAGGTTTACCGAAGATGCAGGTCTGCAGTCGAACAAGTTCTCAAAAGCAAGGTTGAAGCTGTCAACAGGTGATTTGTTTTTCGGAGGTTCGAAGGGGTTTAATTTGTTTAGCCCGGGATTCATCATTAGCAGGTCGATTATACCAAAGCCGTTTTTCGGGAACCTTTATGTTAACTATAATAAGACCTTTCCTAGTTTGAATGACCGAGGCAGCCTGGTGTTTTCCTCCGATGTTAATAATATCAAGATAGAATTAAGATCTACCGATGCGGTTAAGCCCGAACGCTACTATTATCAATGCATGCTTGTGGGCTACGATGCCGATTGGGTGGACGTTGACCGTAAATATCGGGAAGTCAGTTATTCATTTATTCCGGCAGGCCGTTACACTTTTAAGTATAGGATGGGCGACGGCAGCAGCTGGTCGGACAGGGTTGCCGAGTGCAGCCTTGTGTTTAGAGAGCCTTTTTATAAGTCGTGGTGGTTCGGCCTCTTGGTGGCTTTAGCCCTGGCGGCAATACTTTTTGCTGTTGTTAAACAGCGTCTGTTCGACTTAAACCAAAAGCACAATAATCTGGAGCTGGAACAACGTTTGTTCCGTTTGCAGATGAACCCGCACTTCATTTTCAACGCCTTGTTGGCAATACAGAATTTTGTTTTTAAAAAGGACGTGAAGGAAGCCGGCTTGTACATATCTGATTTCGCCAAGCTATATAGGCTGATACTCGACAACAGCCGCAGCGAGTTTGTGCTTTTCGAAAAAGAAGTGGAAACTTTGAACCTGTACCTGAGGCTTCAATCGCTGCGCTATGAAAATAAATTCGATTTTATAATAGATGTCGATGAAAACATCGAAAGCGATATGTTTATGATTCCGCCAATGCTCGCCCAACCGATTATCGAAAATGCCGTGGAGCATGGTATTTTTAAGAAACAAAGCAAGGGCTATATCAATATCAAATATATATTGTCGGATAAGGTGATTTATTTTGAAGTCGTCGATGACGGGATTGGGCTGACTGCTTCAAAAGATTCCGTAAAATATACTGAGCATAAATCCTCGGCCCTAGATATCACGCAGCGCAGATTAAGGGTCCTGGCAAAGAAATACTCCTTCAGCCCAAATTTTGTATTGGAGGAACTAATTGAGGATAAAGTTGTTAATGGTACAAAGGTAAGTTTTAACCTGCCTTATAAATACTTGTATGCAACATAATTTAATTATAAGATATGATTAGGACAGTTATTATCGATGATGAACCAAATGCGAGGCAGCTTATCGCAAACGTATTGGAATTGTATTGTGAAAACGTGGAACTTGTCGGTCAGGCAGAGAGTGTTGACACCGGCTTGGGGCTAATCAATAAACTTAAGCCCGAATTGGTCCTGCTCGATATCCAGATGCCCGACGGCAGTGGTTTCGATTTATTAAGGAAAATAGAGAATATTGACTTTAAGTTTATTTTCATTACCGCTCATCAGCAATATGCGATTAAAGCGATAAAACTGAGCGCTTTGGACTATGTTCTAAAACCCATTAACACCAACGAGTTGATCGATGCGATTGAAAAGGCTGAGCTGAGTCATGAGAATGCTGATGAAATAAGGACAAAACTAGATAATTTCCAGAACAATATAAATAGCAACAATCCCGATAAGCGCATCAGCATCAATACAACTGATTCGGTTTATAGTATCCGCATAAACGATATATTATATTGCAAATCGGATAAGAACTATACTGAGCTATTTCTTTTAAACAAAGGTAAATTATTGATATCCAAAACATTAAAAGAATTCGAGCATTTGCTTGCCGACTATGGTTTTTATAGGGCGCACCAATCCTATTTAGTGAATATGAAATTCGTGAACCGGTTTGCGAAAATGGGACTGGGCGGTAAGGCTGTGCTCGACAATGATGTGAAAATACCTGTTTCCTCCCGCAAAAGGGAAGGATTCCTGAGGTATATGGAAAATATGTGATCCTAAACCGGCTTTCTCCTGCTATCGTATTTTAGTTTAACCTAAACGTTTGTTAAATAAACCCTAACGTATCTATATTAAATTCTGCCATCAAGCTTGTTTGTAAGTAATTTAGCTTGAAAATTATTACTAATCGGTTTGATTTGGCTCAAACACAAAAATGAAAATTATGAGATTAAAAAGTATTTTTAAATTAATCGCGATTGCGCTGGTAAGCGTAACAATGATCTACGGGTCTTGTAATAAAACTGAAGATCCCGTTGCGCCGGCACCGTATTTGCCGGGATTCAACGCAACTTCCATATCCGGTAACGTTGGTGGAGTGGAGGTTATCGAGTTTGCAATTGTTTGTACAACAGATGATGTAAACATCACAAAAATCGAAGTTCATGCGCCTGACGGAAGTACTTATACTTATACTGGTGGCTTGTTTGTAAGAAACCAGCAAATGTTAATCCCTGATACTTTTGTGAAGCTTTCCGGCAGCTGGACTTTTGCCATAACAGGATCGGTATCGGGTGGCACACATAATGCAGAAGGTTTTAATGCGTCGGCCACGGTAAGCGTTTCGGCAAAATAAATTTCCCCCGGGGAAACTGATTAATTGATTCTTCATATTTTTATATTGGACCTGATAAGTTATTCAGGGAAAAAGCCACTTTGATATGGTGGCTTTTTTTATGCCACGTCTTTCCGTTCTTGGGTCTTTGATTTTGCACCTTGCTTTTTTTGAATTGTTCCAATGGACATGTTGGGGGATCCGCTCAGCAGTTTGGTGATCGCATCCGGGCAAGCATTCTTGGCTTATGCGTCCTTTCACCTTTTAAGGGTAGGAGGGCGCATATTGTCTTTGTCGAATAGAGGGGATATGAATTCATGAAAGGCGATACCTGTCTAATAGACAGTCCCCTTCTTCTAAGCATAATTTGTCGTTGCTTTATTTTCATTCCCCATTGTTTCACAATAATGTTAATATTCAAGGAATAAATTACCGACTTGTGTACAAATGTAACCCAACCAAAGTATATGTCTGAGCATCAAACTCATAGCAATAGAACCGTTTTGATATCGGATATCAGGATGTTTACAAATGTATATACATTTGTAAACAATGAAGAATTTGGTAAATACTTGATATAATAATCACATAACCAGACTTATAATTATCAATATATCAAATACACTTTAAAATATCGGCATAAATGCTATAAAAATTTGATGAATATAATTTGCGATAGAAGTATATGAATATCAATGTAATATGATAATAAATCAGAATTATAGTTTAAATAATTGCATTGTTACATTTGTAATCACCATATTTTTTTCATTGGTGTTTACACCTGAATACTATTTTGTTTAATTTTGTATATCAAACATAGCTGTTATGATACAGAGAATAAAAAGTTTTATCGAGAACCAAAACCTGAGCTCCTCGGGATTTGCGAACGAGATCGGTGTTCAGCGTTCTTCTGTTTCACATATCTTATCGGGCAGGAATAAACCTAGCCTGGATTTTATTTTAAAGTTTAAGGAGCATTATCCCGACTTAAATTTCGAGTGGTTGTTGACGGGCAAGGGGGGCATGTTCGTCCAGAAAGAAAAAGTTGCCGGGACCGATAAGCCTGGAGGCAAGCGAAAAGCTGCTGTCAAAGAAACCGGGGAAAATGAATTATCCTTGTTTGCCGATGAGCAAAGACCGTTCAGTGAAACAAAACAGACTTCCCCTGACATGCCTGGCGTGGTAAAAGACGAGGAAATGGCTTATTATGGGAAAACAAATGTATCGAAGAAGATTAAAAAGATTATTTTACTTTATCAGGACAATAGCTTTGAGGAATTCAAGCCTGAATAATGCAATAAAAAAGGCTGCCTTTCGAAAAAGGCAGCCTTTTTTGATTTTTAACGGCCGGATTAGAACATCTCCCTTTGTGAGAAGAAGAAATTTGCTTCGATTCTTGCGTTGTCATCGCTGTCGGATCCATGAACTGCATTGGCTTCTATTGAAGTAGCATATAGTTTGCGGATGGTTCCCTCTGCCGCGTCGGCAGGATTGGTCGAGCCTATATATTCCCTATAGGCTTCAACAGCATTTTCTTTTTCAAGCACGGCAGCGACAATCGGCCCCGACGACATAAAGGACACTAAGTCGTTGTAAAAGGGGCGTTCTTTGTGAACCGCATAAAATTTTCTCGCATCACTTTTTGTTAAGCGTGTGAATTTAAGGGCTTTAACCAAAAAGCCGCCCTCGATAATCTTGGCGATTATGTTTCCCATATTGCCGTCAGCAACAGCCTTGGGCTTAATCATCGTAAAAGTTATGTTTCCTGACATAGTTAATGTTAATTAAAATTTTCGCAAAAATACATGTTATTTTTATCTTTGCCACTTCTAATTTTACAAAATGCAATGTTGACGAAACAACAACTTGACGAAATCAACGGTTTTATCAGTGATGGGAATAAGATCGTTATAACAACTCATACAAACCCTGATGGCGATGCTGTTGGGTCTTCACTGGCCGTTTACCATTATTTAATGGAAAAAGGTGCTGAGGTAACTTCAATAGTGCCTAATAAGTTTCCGGGTTTTTATAACTGGTTATCGGCGAGTAACGAGATAATCGTTTTTGAGACCGAGGCGAAAAAAGCGAAAAAGGCCCTGTTGGGGGCTGATCTGATCTTCTGTTTGGATTATAATGCCGTCCACAGGCTTGGGGCCATGGCTGATTTGCTCAGGACGGCCAAAGGAAAAAAAATCCTTATCGACCATCATGTTTCCCCTGAGCTTGAAAGCTTCGATTACGTTTTGTCGGATATTAACACCTCTTCGACAGGTGAGCTGGTGTATGATTTTATTGTTGCCTTGGGGGATGAGGAATTGATCGACTCGAAGGTCGCGGAATGTCTTTACACCTGTATTATAACGGATACCGGCTCTTTTAGCCATTCGTGCAACAACCCTAAAACTTATGAGGTGATGGCAAAGCTTGTGCGCAAAGGCATCGATGCGCGAAGGCTGCATGGTCTTATATATGACACATTTTCTGAAAACCGCCTGCGCTTGTTGGGTTTTGCCATAAACGACAGAATGCTGGTCTGGGAGGAGCTTAAAACGGCACTTATTTACCTCACTAAAGATGATTTAAAAAAATATAACTATCAAGTTGGTGATACTGAGGGAGTTGTTAACTTTGCCCTATCGATGGAAAAAGTAAATTTGGCAGTGTTGGTTACCGAAAAAGATAAAAAAATACGATTAAGCTTCCGCTCGAAGGGGGATTTTTCCGTGAACGACCTTGCCCGTGAGCATTTCAACGGAGGAGGGCACCGCAATGCCGCCGGTGGTAACCTGAACCTGCCCATCATGGATGTTATCGACAAGATAAGGTCGGTCTTGGGCAATTACCGAACAGAGCTGAACTCTAATAACGTAAGCACTGATGCGGTTTAGTTTTAGAATGCTAATATTGGTTTTATCGATGGGTTTCATTTTTTCCTGTATAAATGAGGACGATAAGGGCGATGTTATTTATAAGCCAAGTGCCCGCGACAAGGAGCTGGCATTGTTGAAGGCCAATAAATATTTGTTGAAGCTTGAGAGCCAGGATATTGACAACTATGTGCGCAGGCATTCGTGGAATATGGTTTCGACTGGTTCCGGGCTCAGGCTCGGGATTGTGGAAAAGGGAAGTGGCAAGGCCATAAAAAAGGGCGAGCTGGTGAGGATGGACTATGAAACCCGATTGATAGACGGCAGCCTTGTTTATTCTTCGGAAAACGACGGAACGAAATCGTTTATTGTCGGGCATGGTGGCATCGAGTCAGGTTTGGAAGAAGCAGTGCTGTTGATGCACTATGGCGATGAGGCAAATATCATTATTCCCTCTCACCTGGCTTTTGGTTTGTTAGGTGACCAAAAAAGTATACCTTCGCACGCAACTTTGATTTATAAGGTTAAAATATTGAACAATTAAAATAATAATAGTAGTTTGGGTTGTAAGGCTTTGTAAACCAGCATATTGCAATTCAACAATTAAAATTTAAGGTAATGAAAAAAATAGTTTTAGGATTAATGGTAATGGGAGTTATTGCTATTTTAATCTCTTCATGTGGGGATAATGGCGAATCAAAAACTACCAAGAGTGGGCTTAAGTACAAATTTTATGAGACAAACAATGATGGGCGCATCCCGGTTAAAGGCGATATCATTGAGGTCAATATGAGTTATCAAACTCCCGATACTGTCTTGTTTGACAGTAAAACAATGCCGAAGCCCTTAGTTATGCGTTTGGACGAATCTGTTTTCAAAGGTGATTTATACGAAGGAATTTATTTGATGCACGAAGGCGACAGCGCTTCTTTTTCTTGTAATACCGACTCTGTTTTCATGAAGCTTTTCCGTCAGAAAGTAACGCCACCTCAATTCGATTCGGTTGATTATATAACATTCAACATCAAGCTGTTGAGCGTTAAGTCGCAGGATGAGCTTAAGAAAGAGCAAGAAGCCGGGAACAAGGCCGCACAGGAGAGCGAGAAGGCGGGTCTGGATAAATATCTGGCCGATAACAATATAACTGCCACACCTACCGAAACGGGCTTGATCTTTATCGAAACTCAAAAGGGGAACGGCGAGAAGCCCCAAAAAGGAGATAAGGTAAAAGTTCATTATACAGGTTATTTATTGGACGGAACAAAATTCGATAGTTCGCTGGACCGCGGCAAGCCTTTTGAATTCGAGCTAGGTGCCGGCCAAGTTATCAAAGGCTGGGACGAAGGTCTTGCCCTTATGGACGTAGGCAGCAAGGCCACACTTATCATTCCATCAGCAATTGCCTATGGGCCAAGAGGCGCCGGCGGCATGATACCTCCTTATTCAACTCTTAAATTCGATGTCGAGCTTTTAGGCATCGACAAGAAATAATCGGTTCTTAATGAATGAGTCGTTGGTTATGTTAATGATGATCAGCGGCTTTTTCATGTTTTGGTTTCTTGTTGTGTTTTAATGGCACTAGCAATCTTTTAATCTTATGAAGAAGTATTTTGCAATATCAAGTGTGATTATCGTCTTTTTCAGTTTATTTAACGGATGCTCGAATTCTAAATATCCGGGTTATGAACTGTCCGATAATGGGGTTAACTATAAGTTTATTACTCGCTCAGCCGATACTGCAAAGGCAGAAGTATCGGATTATGTGGTAGTTAATATGACCTATGGCCTGGCCGACACCTTGTTGTTCGATAGCAAGACATTGGACGACGAGCTGGTGTTCCCTTATATTGAGCATACATTTGAAGGCGACCTATATGATGCTTTAGGCCTTATGTCGGTCGGCGATTCGATGGCGTTCGTTATAGTAGCCGATTCGTTTTATCTTAAAACTGCCAATATGAGCAAGCTGCCAAGTTATGTAAAGGCAGGGGAACCAATGTATTACCAACTGAAACTGCTGAGGGTCGAGACAAGAAAACAATATCAGCAGGCAATATTAGGTGCCCAGATGGAGAAGAGAAAAAAGGAAATCAGCACCTTGCTCGATTATGTGCGCAACAACAAGATCAGCAACCCACCAACAGCTAGCGGCTTATATTTTATAGAAACGAAAAAGGGCTGGGGGCACAAGCCGGGAAAAGGCGATATCTGCAACATAAGACTTATGGTTAAAACCTTGAACGGGACTCAGTTATATTCAAATCTTAAAAAAGATATACCTGTCCTGAAAGTAGAGTATGGAAAAGAGTTCGACACCAAAGGATTTATGGAAGGCCTTGGTATGATGAAAGAAGGGGGGGAAGCCAAGCTTATTGTTCCTTCCAACATAGGTGTCGGGGCTTATGGAATGCAAGGCGTTGACGGATTTACTACCTTGGAATATAAGCTTGTACTTGAGTCAATAACACCGTTTGCTGCTGCGGAAAAACAAAGACTGGAGGAGGAGAAGATCAGAAATGCCGAGCGCGATAAAATAAAAGGCACGGAAAAGGCCAAGCTGGAAAGTTATATCAGGAAAAACAAAATTAAGGTCAGCCCTCAGCCCTCCGGGTTTTATTATATTGAACGCCGGGCCGGCAGTGGTAAGCAAGCCGTACATGGAAGCACCGTCGAGCTTAATTACAAGCTATTCTCCATAGACGGGGACCTTATCAGCTCTTCCTATGAAAAAGGACAGCCGCTTAAATTCGTGCTTGGCACGGGAGCGGTGATCGAAGGGTGGGAGAAAGGCATAAAGCTTATGAGCGAAGGTTCTGAGGCTACTTTGGTCATTCCGTCGAATTTGGCTTATGGGAGCCAGGGAAAAGGCAAGAAGATCCCTCCATATTCAACTTTGGTGTTCGATGTCGAGCTAGTTTCTGTTAAGTAATGTTTGATTGGCACTCAACTCTTTATTGTTGTTAAAGTATTTCTCGATCAGGTCTGTCAATTCCTCTACTAAAAACGGTTTTGCCAGGAAATTGTCCATTCCCGCATCGAAACAGCTTTGCCTGTCTGTTTCCATGGCGTAAGCCGTAACGGCAATAATCTTAACCGGCGGCAAATTGTTTGCGGCTTCGTATTCCCTTATTTGAATCGTGGCATCCAGTCCGTTCATTTCGGGCATTTCCAAATCCATAAGTATTAAATCATATTTGTTCTTTTTGTAAAAACCTATGCCTAACTGGCCGTTTACGGCAATATCTGTTTTATGGCCTAATCTGTCAAGAACAATCTTCACAAACTTTATATTCATTTCGTCGTTTTCGACTAGCAGTATTCTCAGTCCTCTTACTTTTTCCATATTAGTATTTCTTTGTTGTTGATAGTACTTAATTATTGTAAATCAAGATATATGCCATTTTTAAATTTATTGATATAATACTGGTTTTGTGATTATTAAATTATCACAGACGATAAGGTCGAGTTTCAAATCGGGACATTTTTTTTGATAATAAGACAAATAACGATCAATGTGGTTCTTAATAGAAAAATTTCCGCTACAAATTTAATACTTTTTCGATTACGGAAATCAATTCTGTCTTTTTTATTGGCTTCGACAAATATTCGTCGAAACCTTCATTTAAGAGTTTTTCCTTTTCATTCGACATGGCATAGGCCGTTTGGGCTATAAAAGGCGTGCTTACCATTACGGGCCAGTCTTTTTTAATCCGGTGCATAAGCGTTATTCCGTCAAATTCACCGGGCAGGTTAATATCCATTAGCACAAAATCAATTATAAATTGGTCGAGTGCCAGCTTGGTTAGCTCATCCAGGGTCTCTTCCCCGGAACCGCAGACGACAAGTTTATTACAACCAAATAACAATTTCGTAAATAATATTTGGTTGATCTTGTCATCTTCCACAAGCAAGATATTTTTGTTTTCCCATGGAGCCTTATCGCTTATTTGCTTTTTCCTGACCTTGGGCTCTTTTTGTGCCTGGGCTACTCTTGCAAGTTGCAAACTGATGAAAGCCTCTGTCCCGCTGCCTTTTTCAGATTCGATAACAATATTGCCGTTCATCAGATGGAGGGCTTTTTTCGCAAGTGGCAAACTTAAGCCTGCTCCTTGGTATTTCGTTGAATACCCTAAGGTTTCCTGCCTGTAAGGCTCAAACACAAGCGGGATATAAGATGGGTCGATCCCGATGCCGGTATCTTTAATGCTGATGGTAACTATATCACCTTCGCTTCTTGCGCCAACTTTAATATACCCTTTGTCGGTAAACCTAACCGAATTGTCCAAAACCGAATCGATAATCCTCCTCAGGGCATCTCTGTCTGACAAACAATTGTGGTCCAGGTCTTTATCTACTATAATCTGTAAGCCTTTCTCGTCGGCTATTTTCCTGAAGTTTGCGATCGATTCGTTGAGTATCGATTTTAAATCGCAAGCCACCAGGTCGAAACTAATATCGTTTACCTCTATTCTGCTTATATCGATAATATCGTTTAACAGCTTGAGCAAATTCTCCCCGCTTTCGGAGATGCTGTTCCCATACTCATATAGATCGTCCCTGTTAAGGTGGGCCATCTCGGTTTTGAGCAGGTTGGCGAAACCCAAAATCCCGTTCAGCGGATTCCTTATTTCGTTACTGACATTTGTCAAGAAAACATTTTTCATATAATTGGCCTTTTCTTCCTTTTCTATGGAGGCTTTCAAGGACTTGTTCCTGATCTTGATGTCTTGTATGTCAATCTTTAGTGCCTGTGATTCGGATCTGTAACGGGACTCGAAACTGTTATTGGGGTTATTAAGCTCGTTTAAGTTCAGCCTGATGTCATTTTGCTTGTCGCTTATGGTTTTGGCCCAAACCGATTTTTTTCTGTAAAAAATAAATGCCGTGCTTATGGATAGCAAAACAAGTGCGATACTTAAAACATAAAATAAGCTCATGATAATTTATTTGGTTTTTTCAGCAGTAAACAGGATTTCCTTCGGGAACAGCTTTAATCTTTCGACTTTCGCAGGGTCAAAATCGCCCTGTCTTATCAATTTTACCATAAAGCCTACCGATTCCAGAAGTTTGGGATAGTCTTTTCCGTACAATCTAACATGATCGAATTGCCCATAATTATCTTCTCTTTCCTTAACCGTCCTCAAATCAGTGTTCTCAAAGGTTGAATCCGTATTATTTGAATAAGGGATCTGTAATATGGCGATACCACCTTTTCTCAATGTCCTGTGCATCTCGCTAAGCGCCAGCTTGTCGTTGGGGATATGTTCCAAAACATGATTGGCAATGATTATATCAAACTCGGAATCGGAATAATGCATGTCCGTTAAGTCCACCAAAGTCATTTCGGCAGGATAGTATATTCCTTCATGGTATTTAGCGGCAGGTATATAATCAGCATTTTCAAAGGACGATAAGAACCTATATAAGCCGGGCTCCGGAGCAATATGAAGTATTTTTATCTTATCATCGAGCAAGTCGGGGCGACTATCGAAAAACAATTTCACGAACCTGTCGCGGTCGGTGCTCTGGCAATTGGGGCAGATATGGTTTCTTGTCCCTGCCCCGATAATTTCCTTTTCCCCGATAATGGGCAAATTAAAACCTCCCGGCAGCATCTTCCTGAATTTCCTGTTGCAGATGTTGCAATCACAAGAATTACCGGCATAATAAATACCCCTTAAATACAGAAATATTTTTTTTAGACCTCTGGCATAAGAATTCGGCAGCTTCTTTTTTAAATCGGAAATCATAGGCTCTTATTGAATTATCAACTTATGGTTTACTGAATAAGTCCCGGTATTAACCGTTAAGATACATAATTGGGGGGACAAGCCTTTTAAATCAATTTCTATTTTATTATTTATTCCACCCTGGCAGTAGGAATCAAGCTCAAATAATTGCTTACCGTCAATCGACCGAATCGTAAAAGTGCAAACCCCGCTTTTTAAAGGCCTAATGTTTATACTAGTATAATTTTTGGCGGGGTTCGGGAAAACCTGGCCAACAAAAGCACTCTCTTTCCCGGCTTCGCCGATGGCGTCGGGGCCCTGATATTCATAGGCGCCAACATCGTAAAAAGTATTATATGGACGGTTATGGTTCAGCAGATCGAATGTTACGCCCTCGCTACTGAGATTTTTCCCGAAGTCGATGGCGATAGAGCCGTTTTTGAGGCTATAATCGTCGGACGAGGGATTTGTAAACCCAATGTCCGAAATCGAGGGCGAAAAAATATTATTGCTCAGAGTTAAATTTGCCGAAGAGGTGAGGTTGTTGACATAAGCTGATTCCCCCTCGTCAATTTTACCCGGATCCGCTATTATATTATTGATTATGACCCCTTGATTGGCAACGGGGTTGTTATAGGTAATCCCATAGGACTTAGGGCTGACGATAGTGTTATTATAGAATTTGAAGTCGAGATTTGCGAGAGTTACAACATCGCCTACATAAATACCGTGCTTGGCAGAATTTGGGTTGCCGGGCTCAAAGCTTCTGCCGGCCCTGACTATCAAGTTGTTGTAAACCATAAACCCTCCAAGGCCGAGGACATCGATACCATCGCCCTTGCCGTCGTAGATTTCATTGTTATAGCAATCGCAGCGGGAGCCGCCACCGATTAATATCCCCGACATCTGATAAAGCGTTTCCTTGTCCGAGTCGTAGCGGATAATATTATTATAAATACTGCAGTCCTCGTCGGATGACGATACCTGTATGCCGTCCCAACCACAATGCTCCAGAATGTTGTTGTATATCTTTACGTCTTTAATCAGGTGCGGGAAAATAGTAGTGTCGCAGGCATCCAAATAAACACCTTGTTCATATTTCGAATGACCGATATACATGCCCTCGTCGCCGATATCGTGAAAATAACAATCGTGGATATGCAGTGAATACATAGTGAAATTATCCCTGCTGGAAGCAAAAGTGCAATCCGGGTCGGTTTTGGCGTAAAGCCCTGCTATTAATGTATTGCTGATTTCGATGTTCGAAACTTCAATATTGGTGCTCAGTTCGTCAATCGACATGCCCGAACCATTGGCGACCCTTTTTATTTTAAATCCGTAATCGATACCTTCATAACCATTGCCAAGAAATTTTATAAATGAACAATTCGCGATCTTAATACCGTAAAAGTTGTCGGTATCGAATAAAACCTGACCATTGCTGTTGATAAAAGTTATGGGCTGGTTCTCAGTACCGTGCACGTTCTTGATAAGCAAATAATCCTTTTGCGACGATTCGATACAAACTGTGCTTCCGGCCGGTATGCTTGTTGTTTCGCCATCAATAATAAACTCGTTGGCTGCTATTGTCATGTCGCAATCTTGCGCCGATAAGCTAAAGGTTAGTAAAGAGCAGAATAAGACAATATTTATTAGTTTTATCATGACCCTCGTTTTGCCCTTTCCCAATTTACGGATTGCTGCCCTTTTAAAAACCGTTGAAACCCGAGGTAAACGGCATAGTTCATAACGAAAAAGTAGTACGGTACGAACAATATCTTTATGCTGATCTTTTTGTTTTCGAGAAACCAGCCCAACATTGCGAAAACGTAGAACAATACCTGGGCATAAAAAAGCAAGGTGTAAATATTTGAAAAAGAAGTTATTCCGGCATTTAAGGCCAGGAAAAAATTAAAGATAAATATAAAAGGCAATGCAAGAGGGGCAAGCGTCCAGCGCAAAACCCTGTGTGAAATGTATTGAAAGCTAAGGGTTTTATATTTAAAGATATTAAGCAAAGGACTTAACCTAATTATTGATTGAATACCCCCGGCAGCAATCCTTATCTTACGTTTGAGTTCTTCCTGTACGTTAGCCGAAGAGCTTTCTATCGCATAGGCTTCAGGATCATATTGAATAGTGTAACCTTCCATGGCAACTCTTAATGAAATAATGAAGTCGTCGAGAAGTGTATCTTTTTCAACTTCGCGGAATAATTCTGTTCTAATTGCGAAAAGTTCCCCCGCTGCACCCACAACGGAATAAAGTTCGGCATCCCATTTTTTTAGTTTGGATTCATATTTCCAATAAATCCCTTCACTACCCACGGCTGAGTCGGAATCCTTCTTGAAAATCCGTTTTTCGCCTGATACACAGCCTACTTTGGGGTCTTTGAACATATTTACTATCCGTTGGATCGATTCTTCACCTAGCATGGTGTTTCCATCGGAGAATATCACAATGGGCGACTTGACAAATTTCATGCCCCTGTTCATGGCACCTATTTTTCCGCCTCTGGCATCTTCATGATAAACTTCCACGCCCCGGTCTGAATATTTCTTCAAAATATCAGGCGTTCCGTCGTCCGATCCATCGGTTACCCAAACTTGTCTTACTTTGTCCTTATTATATTTAAGACTGAACGAGTTTTCGACCTTGGCATCAACATAATCTTTTTCGTTATATGCTGCAACGAACAATGTAACTTCTGGTTCATAGTCTTCATCGATATTCTTTTTTGAACTGCCGAATATCCTTTTAAGTTTAACCAAGAAAAACAATAGAATTCCATAACCCAAATAGGCATAGAAAACAATGAAAAGCAAAAGCCAGAATATAAATTCCAATGTGTTCATAAGGTCGATATATTATTTTTTAATTTTATCTTGATTGATAACACGTTCCCACTTGCCCGATTCTTTGTTGTATTGCTTGAGCAGTTTAGCAGGGTTACCTCCAACGATTGAATAGGGGGGGACATCTTTGGTTACAACGCTACCGCCGGCAACAACTGAATGTTTACCAACTGTAACACCGGCAGTAATAACAGCATTAGCCCCGATCCAGACTTCGTCTTCAATAGTTATTAGACTTGTTCTTACATGTTGGTCGGCAATGGGAACATTAATATCCTCATAAACATGGTTCAGTCCGGAACATACAATATTTTGGGCAAACATGATATCATTACCAATCTTAATCGGGCCGATTATCACATTGGCCATCCCGAGCCTTGTACGGTCACCAATTTCTACATGACCAACTCCATTGTTTATTGTGGAGAAGTCCTCGATTGTTGAATTACTCCCAAGTTTAAAGTCGTTATAAGGAAAAACATCCATTCTGACCCTACGTCGGATTACGGAGTTTTTCCCTCTTTTGTTCAATATCGGGTTAACGAACATTCTAACCCATAATCGCGGACGTGCCTGATTCTTAGGCATTAACATCCAAAGCGCAAAGTTCTTGAGTTTTTCGTTCGATTTTATTTTACCAGCTATACCCATATTATTTATTATTTTCGTTTTCCACTAACTCTATATATTTAAATATTTCTTTCGCATTGGCCTCCCAAGTATGTCCGCGGGCCAGTTTTTCGCGTTTTACTTCCAGGTCAGCATTATTATCATCAAGTGCTTTTTGTACTAGTTTGAGATAATCTTCCTTGTTTTCGGCAAGGTAGGTATAATCGGCAAAAACCGACATGCCTTCGGTCTTGGTGGCTACGGTAGGCTTGCCCATTGCCAGGTATTCATCTATCTTGCGCGGGTAATTCCCGATGGTAACCTCATTTAACAGCTGTGGGTTTAGGGCAACGTCGAATGAGTTAAGGTAGGCCGGCAGTTCCTCCATTTTTTTGCTTCCCAGAAAATGGACGTTCTCTAGATCGTGAAGCTCACTGGACGCAAAAGCGTCATCCTCGGGTCCAACCAGTACTATGCTCCAGTCGGGGCGGTTTTTTGCCAGATGGACTAAAACCTCAATATCAAGGCGCAGGTTGAAAAGCACCCCTATATAACCGATTATGGGTCCTTTTATATCCTTAATGTCGTGCGGGGCTTCATTAATAAGTTTTTTGTCGAACAAGCTTACATCGCAGCCCTGGCCTACATAATAGGAGTGAGGGTTGAATTGCCGTGCCTTGTCGGCAAGATAAGTGGAGTTTGCTACAACTACATCTGCTTTAGCCATCAACTTGGCCTCGTTGCGGATTCCCTGAGCCTTCCAAAAATCGACGGCAACCATATTGTCGCGTGTGTAATAACAGAATGTTTTGGCCTTTATCATTTCTTTCAGATAAAAACTACGGAACATATCGGTATCGTTGAATATTATAATATCCTTAAAACCAAGTGATTCTATTGCTTCGTTAACTTCCCTGGCCTGACGTTTGTTATTGATTTTGTTTAAAATATCAAAAAGCCAATCAACTTTCAGCTGACTGATTGATTCAAGTACGGTATTGGGATAAAGATTCCAGAAATTATCCGTTACTTCAACTAATTTTGGCTTTTTACCTTTCATTATTTCCCTTCGTTTGATAACTAAGGGGTCTTTTCTTTCGCGCCAAAGCGTAAACCTGTCGAGGGGATAATTTACATAAAGTACCCTATTGTGTTTGGCAAATTCGTAAGAAAGATTTATGACATTGCTTCCGATACGGCTATCCATTGCAGCCAAACCCACAACTACTATATCCCTGCCTTTAATCATAATAATTATTTTTTGTTATTATTATAAACTGTTTTGTAAAGTTCCAATACTTCGAGAGCCATATTTTTCCAAGAGAATTTTGCGGCTTGTTTCAGTCCTTTTTCTACCAGTTGCCTGCGAAGTTTCTCATCGTTCCCGATTTTGATCATCGCATCTGTAATTTCTTCCGGTTTGTAGGGATCTACGATAAATGCCGCATCGCCGCTAACCTCCGGCATCGATGAAGTATTTGAGGTAATTACCGGTGAGCCGCAGCCCATGGCTTCCAGCATTGGAATTCCAAAACTCTCGCGTAGCGAAGGATAAAGGAATATCTCGCATTGCTGATAAATAGAAGGTAAATCGGTATTGATAACATAACCCGTTAGGATAATTCGTTTTATTAGATCAGGATCTCCTATGCTGTTCAGAATCTTGGCAAGTTCTTGTTGTTCATAGTCGAGCATAACAAGATAAACGTCCTCAACTGTTTTTTTCAGATAATCGCTAAAGGCCTTTAATGTCCCAGGAGTGTTTTTCTTGGGATCGGTATTTCCCAAGAAGAAAAAATATCTGTCGGGAAGTTTATATTTATCTTTAACACGTTTTAGTTCATCTTTGTCGGTAACAGGCCTAAAGTGCTCACTAACACCATTATAAACTGCAACCAGCCTGTCGTCTGATTCAGGGAAGCCGAAAAATTCCTTAATTCGGTTTCTTTCGAACTTAGAAACAGTAATAATCTTGTCGCTTTTTTTAACAACGGCAGGTACTACATATCTACGGTACATATTACCGAATTTCTGATACCAGGTACCACCTTTTTTGAAGATGCTTATGCCTTCGAGGTAAATTATATCGTGCAGTGTAACAACTAAAGGCATGCCCGGGTTTATTGGAGCCGTATTACTGGTGCAATGGAGTATGTCGCAACCCTCTTTTTTTGCTGCTTTCGGTAGGGCAAACTGCTCCCATGTGGGGTAAGGGCCTCCGGGCAGTTCGACTACCTTAAAGTTTTTTGTTTTTTTTAATGTATCCTTGTCAACATCAGGTTTCACAAAAACAACATATTCGTTCTCATGATCCAGTTTCTGTAATTCGTTTATCAGCTCTAGGGCAACCATATCCATACCATGTTTCTTGGTACGGAAAAGCCTTTGTCCTTCAATTGCAATTTTCATTTTGTTGGCGTTTATTTATATTTTCTCCATCACGAACAAATAATCCCTGTTCAGGTAAAAATTCGATGAGTCGTATTCGGAGTGTTTTATTATTCTATATCCGGCTCTTTTGGCCAGTATTTCTATTGTTTGGGGGTTTATGAAATAAAATCCTCCCGGCCAATACCTGTCCTGTACTTTAAATCTGTCCCAACCGCCCTGAGTGCTAAGGTTTGCTGTATGAAGAAAAACCTTTCCGTCATCTTTGAGCACTTTCTTTATTTCTTTGAAATAAGCCCAAATGTTATGCAGGTCGAGATGGACGAACACGTCGAAACTAAAAATCATGTCAAAACTTTTATCGAGTTTGTCATCAAATTTTGAACTAGTCAGGTGGACATATTCAATATTTTTATGTTCTTCCAGGGATTTCGCTGCTTTTTTCAGCATTTCCTTTGCAACATCGAAGCCATAGAGTTTCTTTACTTTTGGAGCCACGATATCAGCAATCCTGCCGCCTCCGATACCAATTTCGCCAACGATGCTATCCTTATCCACATATCTGAGAAGGTAGTCCTCGATCAATGCGTTGGCATCCTGAAGATTGCCCCATTCGTTACCAATGAATTTAAGGTAGTCCTTACGTTTCTCCGAGTCGATATCCTTATTTTCGACATCTATTGTTTTAAGGTCCCAGTTTTTTGCATAATCATCCCAAATTTTGACATTGTATTCTACGTTGTCGTTAGGAGTTACGTTTAGGATGTTTTTTATTTTTGCTTTTATTTTTGAAATCATTTAATCTAATTTAAAAAGTTCACTAATATACAATTTTAGGGTTAAATATACAATCCTTTAATTAAAATTATTTTTTAGTCATAACGAAAAGTGGGTATTGGCCATACTTTCCAGCTGTTTCGGGATGCTTGTCCTCCCAATTGTAGATTGACTGCAGAATCTTTTTCCCGCCCAAAAACGGGTGGATATATATTTTGCTAAAAGGAACCGAAATGCTGCGCCAGACAAATATATCGAGATTGAAATCCCAATCGGTGTTTTTAAAATGCCCATAGGGAAAAGCGTGGAAATACAATACGGGATCTGCACTGCTGTCGGTTTTTACCGGTATAAGCCTGAGTTTTTTAAGTATCGACAAAAATATACGTCCAATTTTTTGGAAAGCCATCCAAACTTTTAAATAGATGAGAGCAATATTCATGAATAGAGAATATTTATCGCCCCAGGTATAGACAATGGCCGCCGTCCGCCCAGGTTTTAAGGCGCGGTTTATTTCGTTCAGTGCTTTCGACTGCTCGTCCATGGGGATGTGGTAAATGGCGTTCAGTGCAATGGCGGCATCAAGTACGTTGTCTTTAAGCGGGAGGTTTGTTATATCGCCCATTATGCATATTCCCTTGTCGCCTAGCTTGCTTTTGGCTTGTTTAAGGCTTTCGATCGATAAATCCACGCAAATCCTGTAATCGTAGTCCTCGGAATAAACTAGGTAGCCGTCATACTGTATAGGACCGCTGCCCGCGTCCAAGATAAATTTACCTTTGGGCTGAATATATCTTTTCACCCTGTTGTTGCAGCTAGTAAAATAATCCAAGGCCACCGGGCGGAGATCCTCGAAAATCTTGGCATCCGCAAAATGCTCGTCATCGATCTGTTTCCAGCCTATATTGTCGTAAAAGTTTTCGACGTCCCTCTTCTCGCTCCTCAGGTCTATATGTTCGGATTTGCGGGCAAGAATCATTGCCTTGTCTTTTCTTAATACAATAACATCTTGAATAATAGGATAGTAGCTGTCGGCCTCCTTTGAGAAAAGTGCCGATTTTATTTCTTCGAGCATTTTGTCGCCACCTGTAAACTCTAATTCCCCGTTTTCAACTTTTTTGTTAAGTAAATCAAGGTCGTGTTTATTTGCAAGTACCAAATCGCCTCCGCTTATGGGGCATTTTAATATCTTGATAATCTCTTCTTTCATTATAACTTACTTTTTTTAGTTTTCTTTTGAAAAGCGTTGTATGAATGTTTTGTATGAATAAATTCCTTATTGGCGCCTTTTATTTTCAGTAAAGATAACAACATATAATAAAAGCCTGACGGGATTTTCATCAATGCCTTAAGTGTTCTCATATTATAAAGATAGAGAGGTGTTGAAATGGCAAATGTCAGTATGCAAAGCAAGAACAGTATTCCCCATTCGACAAACAGCTCAAAGGGAGCAAAAGCAAGGTAAACCACATTTATAAATATCAACAGGCCCAATAAAAGTATCCTGGGGATTAAGATAAACTGAACCGCCTTGTCGAACAGGTCGATATTGCCCTGGGCGAGAAGTGCTTTTGTAGCAGGGATAAAGCTTTTCCCGAAGAAATGCAGTTGTGCCGACAGCCACCTCCTGCGCTGGTCTGAGAACACCTTTGCATCAGGAACTTTCTCGTCATAAACATAAGCGTCGGGGAGATATTCGATCTTGATTTTTTTTGCAAGCGTCAATACTTCGATTTCCTTGTCGAAGCCCCCGACAACTTCAACTTTCTCCATCATCTCGCAAAAATATGAATATTCGAAAGCCATGGCTGAACCTATCAATGCCGATGAAAGACCTATCACGCGATGACCCTTCCTGAAGATATGGTTGTTGATTTCCTCACTGGCGGCATCGAGGATAGAGTAGGAAGTATCCATGTTCTTAGCAACCCGATGTGCTTGTACTACCGTATTGCCTGCCGAGAAGGCAGTGTTTACTTTTTCCAGGAAATCTTTTTCCATCAAATTGTCGGCATCGAGAACTATTGCCACGTCATAGTCTTTTTCCAGCGCGCGGAGGGCGGCGTTAATTGCCCTCGACTTGGTGCTGAACTCCAATTCAACAACAATTAGCCTGATGTCCAGTACGTTAAGTCGGTCAAGGGTTGATTGCCTAAAACCGTCGGCTACTATGATGACATCGAATAGCTCAGGGGGGTAATTTTGTTTCAAAGCCTCGTTAGCCACTTCTACCACAACGGTATCTTCTTTGTAGCCCGGTATTAATATGGCAAAGCGCCTCTGTTTGTCGTCCAAAGGTTTTTTTTGCTTGAAGCTGAACAGTCCGGCTATTGAGAAGAAAAAAATATAAATGGTCGAGAAGCCGACGATCACAAAAAACAAATAGTTCAATATATACAGATAGTTCATAGTCAAATCTTTTTACAACATCGGGTTTTCGTGGATCTCCTTCGAGAAAATATTCCTTATGTTCCAGCCAATGGCCCGGTAATAGGCAAAAAACAACTTATACTTGCCTTTCAACAGGAATTTAAAGGCGTTTTTCGGGATGGCAACGAACAGTTGATAAAACAAGCCCAAATAAAACTCGCGCCCTTCGATGTTACGACGCATAAAAACGATGCGGTTTCTATTTTGATAATATATTTTCAAGGCACTCAGCCGCCCTGTAGAAACTGATTCCTTGTGATATACGAATGTGCTGCCTATAAAATAGTTTTTATAACCGGCCTTCTTAATCCTGGCACACCAATCAGCCTCTTCGTAATACAGGAAAAATATATACGACATCAGGCCTATTTTCTTAATGACCCTCATGGGGACTATCATTGCCGCCCCGTGAGCATAGGCAGTTTCCTTGTCCTCTTTATATTGGCCCTTGTCCTTTTCCCAGTAACCTATCGAGGCATTGCGCATCGTTATAGGGTTTATGGGAGTGTAACCTGCATATTGTATGGTGTCGGGCTGATAATAAAATTTAATCAAGGGGCTTGCTGCCCCGATATGATGGTTCTTCTCAAGCTTGTTTACCAAAGGTTCCAAAAAACCCGCAGGAACCTCCACATCGTTGTTCAATAACATAACGTATTCGCCCCTGGCACGCATCAGCCCGAAATTGTTGCCGGCCGCAAAGCCGTAGTTTATCGGGTTTTCAATGTATATTATATTCGGGTATTTTTCTTTTATTATGGATGGGTCGTCTTCTGTGGAATGATTATCGATTATTATTACCTCTATATTGGGGTAGGTGATCTTGTTCAATGATTCGAGCAAGGCACAAGTAACATCAGCCTGATTGTAATTAACCGATACAATGGATACTAATGGATATTTATTCCTGACAGGCACGTTTTTCCCCTTCCTTAATTAATTGTGCTTTGTTTCCTCCACATGATCGTGGGTAGTATGCAGAAACTTTTTGCTAGCACCTTTTATTTTAAACAGGCTTATAAGCATCAACAAGAAGCCATGTGGTATTTTAAGCAAAGCGAGAAATGTTTTAAAATTATAAAAACTAACAGGGATTGAAATAACCAAGCCAATGGCAGTCAATGCGAATATGTATAGCCATATAGTGTAAGATGTTATAAATAAACTACTTATAAAGTCAATTGATAGAAATGAAAATAATGCGGACACAATTACGCTTATGAACAGCACACCGGCAAGAATAATACGGGGCGGCATTATCATTTGTATGACTTTATCGAAATAATCGACATTGGCTTTGGTGAGAAGCTGACCCAGGCCGTCGAGGAAATGACTACGGAAATAATCGAGCTGTGCAGCGATCCACCTTCTGCGCTGATTAACGAAGACATCTGATTTAGAAGTCTTCTCGTCATAAATAAGGGCATCGTGTATATATTCGATCTTGTGCTTGTCGCGAATTATTTTTAGCTCGACCTCCTTGTCCTCGCCTACCGAATCGACAGTTGCCATGGTGGATTTGAACAAACGGTACTCCAGGGCCATGCCGGAACCTATAAGTGCCGACGAAAGACCAAGCACGCGGTGTCCTTTCCTGAAGATATGATTATTGATCTCTTCGCTCAAGGCATCGAGGATGGCAAAGTTGGCGTTCAGGTTCTTGGCGGTGCGATGCCCTTGGACGGCAGTAAAGCCTCTTTCAAAAGCCATGTTCATTTTTGCTAGGACGCCAGGCCCCATAACATTATCGGCATCCAAGATCATTGCCACGTCATAATCGTCGCCTATGCGCTCCATGCACAAATTAAGAGCCTTCGACTTTTTGCTTACCTCAAACTCGACCACTTCAACCCTAATGGGAAGTTTTCTTAATTTTTCCAAGGTTGAACCGGAGAACGAGTCGGCAATTACGATAACATCATATTTTTCATCAGGATAATCTTGTTTTGTTGCTTGTTCGGCAACGCTGACTATAACAGCATCTTCTTTATAACCAGGAATCAAAACGGCAAATCTCCTATGCTCGGAAACGGAAACTGTTTTTCGGTTTTTATAAAACAAGCCTGCAAGGGCGAATATAAAAACATAAAGTGAAGCCAGGCCCAAATAAACGTAAAATACTATTTCGATGCTGTTAATCAGTAATTTAAGTACGCCCATGTCAATTTCTTTTTAATTTTGGTATTCCAAAAACTATATCTTTACGGTGGGTGATGTTCCACCATACAGCTTTCCAGTAAGCAGCAAACAAGTCGAAGCGTTTACGCATGATGAACCCCAAACTAATCCGCGGCCCTGAAATAAAGTATAAATATAATAAAGTTATCAATCTTTTAAGTCCTTTTGTATTTCTTCTTGCAAACAATATTCTCCCCCTGTTGATATAATAAATCTGAAAAGGGCTGTCTTTAACGGTGGAAATGGATTCTTTGTGCAAAACAAGCGATTTGCCCTGGTAATATATCTTATAGCCGGCCTTTTCAATGTGTGCGGCCCAGTCATGTTCTTCGTAGTACAGGAAGAATACTTCCGTCATCATGCCAACTTTCTCGATTACGTCCATAGATACCAACATGGCGGCGCCGAATATAGAGCCGGTTTGGCAGCAGATATCATATTGCCCTTTGTCGATCTCGCCGAAACCAATGGCAAAGTTTCTGATGGTTACCATGTTAAATTTTGTAAAGCCCGCAAACTGCAGGGTGTTTTTGGTATGGAAGTATTGTATTTTAGGGCTAACCATCGCAATGCTTGTGTCGTTTTCCAGCACATCCACGAGAGGTTCCAGAAATCCAGGGTCAACTTCTGTGTCATTATTGATAAAAAGGACGTGTTTTCCCTTGCAGTATGGCAGGGCGAGGTTATTGCCGCCAGCGAAACCAAGGTTCTTGTCGCTTTTTATTAATCTGATATATGGGAAGTCAAGCTTAAGCCTGTCCGAATCATCGATGGGGGAAGCATTGTCCACAACGAAGACCTCCGTCCTGGGATATGAGATTTTTTCCATTGAACGGAGAAATTCTGCCGTTACCTCAGTTTGATTATAATTTACAGTTACTACCGAAACTAAAGGTAATCGTATGGCTTTTTTCTCCATGATATAAGATTTATGTTTTTGTAAATACTGATGTTGGTGTTATGCCCTTACTTTTTAAATAGTCCCATTCCCTGTCGAACTGCTGGGACATGAAAACAAATGCCCAGCTCAGGTAGATAAGCGGGCCGGTTGGGATCTGGCCCAGTACGCCATTGCCGTAGCTGGCGCCGACTATACCCGCAAACCCGGCATGGACCGCCCCTAGAATACCTGCCAGCTCAGGGTTTCTTACCTTGAACAGTATGAGGTAAAAGCCTTTTATCATTATGTACGACAGTATAAATACATGGATAAACAGCCCGACGATCCCTGTTTCGGCCCATATTTGAACATACCAGCTATCGGTTGCTATTTGAGCAAGGTAGCCTTGTGGCGAAAAACGCTGGCCCCAGTTACCCGCACTGCCGACACCTCCTCCGAAAGGCTTATCCGACAAATATTCTTTTAGTATGGCCCTGTTTTCCAAACGGACCTGATAAGACGCATCCTCCGTGGGCCTGAAGGCGGTGCGCATCCTGGCAATTTGATAGTTGCTGTCGCCAATATAAGTATAGGCAAAGAAAAGATAGACTGCGGTCATCATGAGCCCACCTATTATAATAACCCTAAGGTTTTTACGCAGAATAATATATACTACTCCTCCTATCATGGGCACTATCATCGCACCCCTGGTTCCTGAGAGAAACATTCCCCAAAGTCCTAGAAACCCCATTGTCAGAAAGAAGATCCTATTCCTCATCCCTTTTATGGTTGACGCCACCAACAGACCCACTACGCCTGCCGCAGCCTGTGCCGCACCAAATTGCCCGGCGTCGGAAAAGAATGAGAAGATACGTAATTTGCCGAGTATTATGTGTGTTACCGCCCCAACGGTGTCAAGCCAATATTGTTCGGCGGAATCCAAGCCTATGTATTCTTGTTTTAAGCCAACCAAGGTTGCGAGTATGGTAAACACCCCCCATAAATACAGGAAGCCCATCATATACCTTATTCTGTTAAAGGTAAATAGGGCAATAGGAATTAGTAGCATCGAATATAGCGCGACGCCCCTCATGGCATAAAACCATGCGGTGCGGCTAAGAGCCTGTGGGTTGCCCAACTGCATTAAAATATATAAAAACCAAAAAAACAAAAGATATACTATATCCCTGTTAATTTGCTGGAAATCAATTCGCACATGGAAATATTTAAAGAAAAACCCAAGAATTGTCACTACCATAAACCCATCGATACTAAGCCCCAGGGGCACTCCTTGAATATAACGGGTAAGGCCAATGGCTAAAAATGCAAATATCAATAAGGTATATATTCCTATCGGCGGATTGTTGAACACCCTGTTCAGGAAGAATAAAACAGGTAACATCGCCACAAGCATTACTGCGGTTTTAACACCTCCTTTTGCCATTATTACACCGGCAATTACGGCAATCATCACCAATATGGCAATAACCAAAGGATGTTCAAGTTTTCGCGCGCCGCGCTTTTGCTTTAATGATTCCAACATTCTATAATGATTTGTGCCTTAAAATTAATAAAATTCCTTTATTTATTTTTTTAATAACGACTTCCTGATAAAAACACTGAAAAATGAGATACCGCCTGAAAATATATTCCTGAACCGCAAATCCAATTCTTTATCTAAATAACTGAAACCCACAAATATACCTATCATTGAGAACAGTAATGTGACCACGGCCACTAATTCGAGAACGGTCAGTTTGGTAAAACCCGACAGTACGCTTATAAAGGTGTCGATACTTTCGACCTGGGTGAATAAAAGCGTAAAACCGGTAATGAACAATACAAAATAATATATTCCGAACACCATTATCCCATCACCTATGATATTGGCAAGTGTCATATAAACTACCTTGATGAAATTTTGCTTGGGCATATTTACGCTGTCCAGGGCAACTCCCGTAAGCCTATCGATTGGAAGCAAAAGACCATAGAAGCAAAAGATCCTGAAAATAGTCGCGGTTTGCGCATAATTGCTTCCTCCCAAGACGGTAACAAATTCCTCGGCGAAAATAAAACAGAATAGCATCACGGGAATGAGCATATAAAGAAGTCCTCCGGCATTTTGATAGTATAAGCGCTTTACCTCTTCTTTGTTTCCTTCGATACTTGCCTTCGACATGCCGGGGAAGGCAGTCATAGCATAGCTTCTCACGGGAATCTCAATTATCTCGGTAAGCTTTAGCGGTATGCTGTATAAAGCAACTGCCGTGGTTCCTAAAAATGGGCTCAAGCCGATGATAAAAGTATCGGCGCTTTTAAGCAAGTTGCTTCCTATCAAGGTGCCGGTCGTATATTTCCCGAAATCCAATATCACCTTTATCTTAGCCTTGTTAGTGTGAAATATATAACGGATCCCGTCCCAGTTGAACAGCATTGTCAACAATGACGTAAGCAAGGTTGTGGAAAGGTAAACTATCATTATTTCCAACAACCCATAATTCAGGAAGAAATAGTTGACAACCAAGAACAACATAAATATCCCTACGTTGACTATTCTGACCAAAAGGATAAGGTCGAAGCGCAAACGAGCCTGCAATACCGATAGTGAATTGTTGAACGGCAGGCTTAAGACGGCATAAATCGGAAACCATTGGAAAAACAGCGAGAAACCCGAGCTGGAAACCGTGTCGCGGAAATAATAATTTATCAGTAAAGTAATTACGATTAGGGAAATTGATGAAATAATATTTATAGTGTAGTTGGAGCCTATAAGCTGCCTGGCCTCATTTTTTCTTGCCCCCGACAAAAACCTGACCATTGCTGTTCTGGTAATGCCGAACCTGAGCATATCCAGAAAGTTTGCCGTTGTCAGGAACAAGACCCATTTGCCGAAATCATCGGTAGGAAGGCTGCGAACCAATACCATAAAGCTGAAAAATGCCAAAACGGCGACCAATCCATTATTTGCTAAAGAAAGGAAGTTGTTGTTCTTTAGTATTTTAGTTAACAGATTTCCCAACGCTTATTCCTCCTTTCTGATATTAATCTTGTATTTTAAAGGATAGGAGAGTACATTTTTAATCTTTTTTATCAATGCTTGTCTCTTGCTCTTAGGTAAGGATGTCAGTAATTCCTCAAGGTTATAAAGTTCAACTTCGTTGAGGATTACCATAGGATCAATATTAATGGAACCCTTAAATATATCAAGAGCGTTTTTATCGGCTTTTTGCAAGCTGCTGTTTGCTGATACTACCAGTAAAACACTATCTGCCAAATTGATGAGCTTTATCGGGTAATTATTGTAAACTATTGAAGGCAACTCGATAAACATATAATCATATTCATAGTTTTCCTTCCTGATATTTTTTGCGTTCAACAAATCGGGTATCGAATCCAAGTCGATGAAATCGTTACCAATCTTATAGGTGAACGAATAATTATAATCTTCTTCAAACTCGTTTTCGTTATCCTTGCTATAGTTGGCGTATAGTATTGTATGTCCCATGTCGCGCAGTCGGTTAACGATTTTCTGGCCCAATAAAGTCTTGCCCATTTTGTCCTGGGTGGAAACCATAAGGACAATTTTCGGTTTTTTATCCTCATCCTGGGATCTTGCAAGCTTGACTTTGATATTTTGGATGATCATGTCAACCAACCTTCCGGTAATACGGGCTAATTCCCTGGCCTGGGCTGCCGAGCCGATTCGCGGGTAGGCACCTGCAAGCTCCAGTTTGGTTTCGTATTTAACCCTGTTTGGGCTCTTGACTGAAGAGTCGAAGTATTCAAGGATAAGTATTACGAATGCCACCATGATAAGGCCGAACATAAATGCTGCCGCAATAAGTATTTTTGTTTTTGACGCTTTTGGCGAAATAGGGAAGAAGGCAGGGTCAACAACCTTTATGTTGGTTGACATATCAAGTCGCTGCTGCTTCATCTTCGCAGCGTTCAGGCTTCGTAAAAGCTCGAGGTAGGATTGTTCGGCAACCTTTATTTCGCGCTCTATTCGTTTAAGCATAGCACCGAGCGGCGCAAACTTTTGGTATGTCCTCACAAAATCCATCTTGCGCCTTGCCAAAACAATAAGTGCGGCTTTTGCCTCCTCATAGCTTAGGGTGTTCGTCAACCAGCTTTCCAGCAATGTTTTTATCGGCATCCCCTGGGTTGAATGGCTATAAAGGAAAAGTTGGTCCACATACAGCTTTATATGGTCCTGTAAGTCTTTTTGCCTCAGGCGAAGCATGTTTAGCTTGTTCTTCGTCCTTTCGTCATAACTTTCCGATAACTCGTTAAGCACTATTGCCTCAGTAATATCCGAGAGTTCTTTTTTCATTTGGTTTATCTCGTCGCTTTTCAGGTAAATACTGTCCCTGGCCGTTAAGTTAGTCTCAAGTTCCCTGAGCGACGAAGCCGACGAAGCCATCCTTACCTGTTCGTTTTGATAATATAGGTCGAGGTCTTCTTTCTGGCTTGCTATATATTTACTCTGCTCATAGTAGTTGATGATATTGTTCTTCATATTGAACTTCAACAAGCGGTCTTCCGCTTCCTGGAGCTTTTTGTCTGCCAGGGCAACCTGTTCCTCAAAATAGTTAATAACAAGGTTTGTCTCGTTTTCGCGGAGCATCTTATAATTTTTCATAAAAACCTTTGATAAAATCTTAAGTGTCTGCTGGCATATCCCGGGATCATCGGCTGAATAGATGATCTTTACCATATCGCTGTTCTTCTCCCTAAAGACCTGAAGTTGAGAGATTTTGGCAATACTATAATGGGGGTGCTGGCCATAATGCAATAGTCCGTAGATAAAGTTGCTGTCGTTGGCGCTATAGAAGGCCATCAAATTATTAAAAGTTTTCTGGAAGTCCTCCGGATTAATTCCTGATGGAGTTATGGGGTCTTTTTTTGATGCATCGGTACTACTGCTGATAGTAGTACTTATCTTAGTTGTAATGCCATCATAATTATCGTTGTTTGAGGAAACCGGGCTCGATTGAACAACAATCCCGGGTGAGACCTGTTTTACGGCATAGTCATAAGAAGAGCCCTGGTTTGACAAAGAATTATAACCTTGTTCGATTATTATTTTCTGTCCGGGACTTAATGCCCTGTTATTCAAGTTATTGTTTTCGCGAAGCTTGCTTATGTTGATACCGTAGCGCTTAGCAATCGAATAGAGGGTCTCGCCACGCTTTACCGTATGGTATTTGGAAGTCATGCCCGAGGGAGTGCTTTTTTTGATAATAATTGATTGTCCTCCGGATAAATCGCCGGTGGTAAGGTTGTTCAGGTCCATCAGCTGCCCTCTGGATACTCCGTACCTACTGGCAATTTCCGATAATGATTCGCCTTGCTGGACCTCATGGAAAACATAATTGTTGTTATCGACAGCTGCCCTGTCCTTCCCGACGCCGGCAGAAGACCTGAATGCGGGGTCAACATATCCGTCTTGACGAATTTTGTTCTGGGCGGCTTTATTCTTCTTTTTGGTAATTTCTCTTTCAAGGGAGGTGATTTCTTTTTCGAGGTTTTTGATCTGTTCCTCCTTCTCGCGCTCTATTCCCGATTTATTGTATTTTACAACTAAGTCCTTAACCCTTTTTGGTATAAACTCCTGGAGTTTCTTATAATGTTCTTTCGAGATGTACTGATTATTGTAGCTTTCGAGGGAAAGATCTTGTGCCAATAGCCAAAGTGAGGTGGAGACAATGGTTTGGCGCGAGCTTAACATAGCAATTATATTGTCGAACTGAGCGCTGGTTGTAAAAAAGTTTGAGCTTTGCTGCGTATTGGACTCAATGGAATAACCTGTTGTAATACCCGTATAGATCAACACTTCCGATTCATACTCCAAAGTTTGGTTCCTGGTTAAGAAATAGACCACAAAGGCCAAGATTAGCGGAATGGCTATTAGT
Organism: Chlorobiota bacterium; assembly: GCA_013151215.1. Taxonomy (GTDB): domain Bacteria; phylum Bacteroidota; class Bacteroidia; order Bacteroidales; family F082; genus BM524. The sequence goes on from JAADIS010000003.1 coordinate 71,211, forward strand.
ATTACCAAGTTACGTTTAAAAAGCTTTAAAAACTGACCAATATCCATGTTAAAATTATCTAATTATAGTTATTAAGTTAAAGTGCATACCTGTAATAACCTCAAGAGCATCGTAATTTTTCTGAAATTCGGTAATAACTTTAATATAGTCGATTGCACCCCTGGTCTGAATCTCTTTGAGCCTGGCATATTCAGCAGTTGTTATCTCACCGTTCAAGAATTCATTTTGGGCCATTTGCATCTGTGTCAATGTAAAGGCCTGATAATCATTATATATTTTAATCTGGCTCTGAAAGTTGACCAGGTCGTTATAAATGTTGATGACCCTGTCGGCCAGAAACCTCCTGTTAATTTCTTTTTGCGTTAAGGATAGCTCTATCCATTTTTTTTGCTTGTTGATCCTGTTTCTTCTGTCGATAAGGGTGACCAATGGCATGCGGATATAAAACCCCACTGCGTAATTTCCTCTCCACGATTGCGAATTGTAGAATTTGTTGGGGTTGTTCGGGTCGCTGATCTGAAGCTCCTGCCAGTCCCAATAATCCCATTTCCCGAAGTTGAGGTCAACGCTCCAACGAAGCATGTCGAGCCATTCCCGCGCTGCCGACAGTTGTTCGTACCTGTAATAGTCAGCTTTCAGGTCTTCATAAAGCATATCGGGAGAATTGAACGCGGCAGAGTCGATAAGCACGCTCAAGGCAGGTAGCCTTTCGGTTATGTCATCAGTTAATGGGTTGAACTCCTGCTCTTTACCCTTGTTTGAATTCTGCGCAGACACATTTAGGCTAAAAATTGTGAGCAATAGGAACAACCACAAATCATTAAATATATTTCCCGATGTTGATTTTATCATTTTTTTGGTCTCTCTATTCTAGAAATTTTGTCCAAACTACTAATATATGGCATACATTAAATTGTAGTTTTCATTTATTTATTAATAATTTCTCAACATATAATCGTCAAACATTATCCTTCTGCAGCAATGCAGGAATCGTCCTTAAAATAAGTTTTATGTCCCCCCAAAATGAATAATTGTTAGCATACTGATTATCAAGCATTTTGCGCTCTTCTTCGCTCATCACGCCCTTTTTCCCCCTTAATTCCACCTGCCACAGACCTGTTATTCCGGCGGGTCCCATGAACCGCAGGCTCCAATCGTCGGATGTTAATAACTCTGCCTCGTACAAAGGCAGGGGGCGGTTGCCCACAATTGACATATCCCCTTTTAGAACGTTAAATAGCTGGGGTAGTTCGTCAATACTGGTGTTCCTGATAAAATTACCAACTTTGGTGATCCTGGGGTCATTGGATATTTTTATGAACGTGGAGTCTGTTAGTTCCTTTTTTTGTTTTATATACCAGTTCTCACATATCTTGTGACCTTTGATATACAGGATAGGGGAACAATGCTCGCCTTCGGGAAGTTTTGCGCATTCGGGGCAGTTGAAATCCAGTTCGTAGTCCTTCTCGGCTTTTTTTTCTTTTCCCCCGTTCTTGCCGTCGGAGTATTGATTCAAATGTTTTAGCTCGGCAAGCTTGGCATCGGCGCCGGTGTACATTGACCTGAATTTCAGGAAATCGAATATTTTATATCCCGTGCCGACCCTTTTGCTCTTATAAACTATGGGGCCTTTCGACTCAAGCCGTATGGCAAGGGAAACTATAAGAAGTATGGGTGAGATCATGAGGAGCACGCTGGCAGATACCAGTATGTCGAAGCCTCTTTTCATCAATGGTATCTTATACTCGTATTTTTTCTTCTTTTTGACTTTTTGGTCAAGTATTTCGGAATAGTACTGTTGAAGCGACCTAATGCGGTTATAGATATCTATCGGTTTTACCGGATAAAAATAAAGATCGTCGATTATGCCCTTTGCTGCAAAGGATTTTTTTAATAAATCGTCGTCTTTTTCAAACGCGAGCAGAATAATCGGCGTTTTCAATAACCTTTTGTTCCCTCTTAAAATCCCTGCATACTCTATACCGTTCATTCCGTACATGAAAGCCTCGCAAACGATAGCATCTATGTCCTCGTCCGATTTAATATAACTATTGGCCTTTAGTCCATTATCGAACTGTGTAAGCGCAAATAACTCAGTGTTCGCCCTTAAGTCCGCAATAAAGTTTTCGTTGCTTCCAACATAAAGAACTTGCAATGGTGAGCGAGTGGGATTTTCCATAATCAAAAAATTTCGGAAACTAGATTAGTAGGTTTTCAATCCTAATCGCCAATTCTTCCGGGTTAAAGGGTTTGACTATATAATCGTTTGCGCCCAGCTTTAGGCATTTAACCCTTTCAACACTACTTTCAATGCCCGAAAGCATTATTATGGGTATGTGTTTGAAGAAACCGCTCTCTTTTATTTTTTGCAATAATTCGTATCCGTCCATGTTCGGCATTTGTATATCAGCAACAATTAGGTCGGGCATATTACCTTCCTCTAGCGATTTCAATGCTTCGATACCGTCGTTGGAGGTGGTGACATTATAGCTTTTTCCCAAAAAATTCTCGAGTAACATTCTGATACTTAATTCATCGTCTATAATGAGTATTGTTTTCTTCATAAAAAAAAGTTTATTTCAATTAATATTGTAACAAATATATAAAATATCACCCATATCCTGACATTTAATATGTATTTTATTTACATGGAAAAGTTAATAACTGGCTAATATTTAACGAAATTCTTTTTTTGATCGCTCAATTTGATCGAAATTAAGAGCGTTTAGTTGTATTTTCCGCTATCAGGACGGTAGATGGTCCATCTTTTGTTAAACGCCAATTCCTGTGATTTATAGCGTTTGCCTGCATCGTTTTCAACTATGATCCTAAAAGTGCTAAATTTAAATTCACTGGAATTGAGCAGTTTATAAAACTCGTCGAAATCTAGCCCGGTAATCGTTTCTATTTGTCCATCCTCCCTTGCCCTTTCTTGTTTTTCCTTTTCGGCAAGATCTATAATCAGTCTTTCGCGCTTGCTGTTTATCAGTTCCGCCTTGGGCGGGTGCAAGCTCAGGTTTTTGTTGCGCATGGTTTTAATTATAACTGATTTATGTTTCCCGTCCTTCTTCTCTATTAAAACCCACATCTGCATTTCAGGGAATAGCTGGTGCGAAAGCCAGTAAGGGCGCGGCTTGGCATATCTTATTTGCCAAACTGCCACACCCCCGATTATCAACCCGAAGACTATAACGTAAGTAAGTATATCTTCCATTGCTTAGTACTTGTTTATTAATGAAGCTTCGTCGCCCAGGAGAATGCCGATTATCTTGGTTTGTTCCCTGCTGTCGAAAATTATTTTAAGTATCATTGTCAAAGGTGCCGCAATGAGCATTCCCACAGGCCCAAGGATGTATCCCCAAAACAACAACGATATAAACACGATCAGGGGGGAAAGCCCTAAATTCCTGCCCATCAACGGCGGTTCGATAATTGATCCGATCAGTGAATTCACGACTAAATAGACAATAGCAGTGATAACCCCCTCAAAAAAACCCAGCTGTATAAATGCAAGTATCACCGCCGGGATAGCGGCAATAATAGATCCGATGCTCGGGATGAAGTTCAGGATGAACGCCAATAATCCCCATAAAAGGGCAAAGTCAACGCCAATAATCGATAAAGCCACGTAAACGATTAGGCCCGTTGCAAAGCTTGTAATGGTCTTAATGCCAAAATATATCCTGATATTCTTTATTATCTTATCGAAACCTTTCATGGAATCCGACGAGATAATCCTCATTTTCTTGCCGAAGCTCTTCACCTCCAGCATCATGAAGATGAATATGAAAAACACGAGGAAAGGATCGCCGACTATGCTAGGAAGGCTGGCAACAAATGATTTTGAGGAGCCAATTATATCAGCAGACTGGAGAATATTCCTGATATTAAATTTATCGTCGATAAGGCCATTGCGGAACAAGAAGGAATATAGGCCATCCCAATAAGTTAATAACTTCTCCTCATAAAAGGGCAGCTTGCCTGTAAAGCCATCCAGTGACTTCGTCAATAAGAAACCAAATAAATAGAGTATTACGAATATTATTGTTATCACGATTATAATTGCCAATATGCCCGGAATGTTTTTCTTGCGGAGCCATAAAAACGGCGAGAGCGATATTGATGTCAAAAACAAGGCTACCAACACTATGGTTACCAGGTTCGACGCGGTTTTCAAGCCGGCCACCACAATTACCACGCATGCGGCAATTACCCAAAACCTCAGTCCTTTATAACTGCTCCATAATTTTTCGTCGAACTCCATAGTATATTTATTAGATATTATTCAGTTTTCGGTTTTGCTTTGTCAAGCGTGTTCTTTGCCTTTTTTTGCAATATGATGTTTTCGACCTCAGGTTCAACGGACCTCAGGTGCAGGTCCGTTTGAGGGAACGGGATATTTATCCCGGCTTGGTTCAGGCCATCGTATATTGCAATAGTTACTTCGCTTTTTGTTGTCAGGCCAACGTCCATGGCAGTCCATATCCGTAGCCTGAAATTCAGCGAGCTGTCGCCGAAACCGTCGAACAACACCCATGGCTCGGGGTTTTGCAATACGTTTATGTTGCCGTTGGCAGCGGTTTTAAGAATTTCCATAACCTTGTGGGGATCGCTACCGTATTCAACCCCGACATGAATGTCGCGACGTTTTCTCCTGTCGGTCAAGGTCCAGTTTATTACGTCGTTTGAAATCAAGTTGCCGTTTGGCACTATAACTTCGGATCCCTCGAAAGTCCTTATGGTGCTCGACCGCACCCCTATGGACTTCACCCTGCCGATAACCGTGTTAACCTCCACGGTATCACCAACTTGTATAGGCCGTTCAAAGGCAAGGATCAAACCTGCGATAAAATTGAAAACCACGTTTTGCAGGCCAAAGCCAATACCTATGCCCAGTGCCCCTGCCATCAAGCTGAATTGAGATATATCCACGCCCAGCGCCATAATGGAAACAACAATTCCCCATGCAACTATGAAGTATCTCACGACCATCGAAATGGCGCCCGGGATGCCGCGCGGCAAACTGATGCGGCTAAAAACCTCTTCTTCGAGGATTATTTTTATGAACTTGGAAATAAGGGTAGTGATCAATATTACGAGCAGGAAGCTCAAAACCGCCCCAAGCTCAATCTTGATATCGCCAAACTCCCAGCTCAACATGAAAAAACCGCCTAACCATTTCATTAGCAGATCATAGCTCGACATCAGGTTTAATACGAACTGAACCCAAAGCAAGATGCCGAAGGCGTTTAGAAGCACCAAGATGTATTTTTCTATTATTTCCCTGTGCAGGGCTATCACATTCGATTTCAATAAATATTTCGATTTAAGGAGGATGTTGAAGGTGGCATTCAGGATAAGAAGTGCCGAAAAGATGGCTATCGAGTTGAATATAGTGTTGATAATTATATTATTGACAAAAGTAGTAAGCCCTATATAACCAAAAATATTCGCTATTAACGGAATTAGTATAGCAACATAAAACAACTTCACAGTACCTATTGCAAGACCCAGCCATTTTGCAGGCACGCTGGAGTATAAGGGTCCCTGTTTTTTGAGCATCACCCTAAGGATCATGAAGCTTAAAACGAGCTCGCCGATAATTATCAGGCGGGTTATAGGGGCATAGGGCGGCGACAAAAGCTGCATCTGGTTTAGTAAATGCAAGCCTATCGCATAATATATCACCTTTCGGTAATCGTGGTGAATAATTTTGGGAAGCAGGAATAAGGAAAGCACCAGGCTTATTAACTGGAAGGCGTCGTCAACGATTAACTGGCGTATCGGATATAACCAGATGACAACAAAGCTTGTTAGATAAACAGCATTCAGGATGTTGTTGTCCAGTACTTTAATAGATCTTTGCAGTTTGTGGCCACCTGGCTCCAAAGCTGAATTGTTTTTCTTGAGGACGTAAAAAAAGGCAAGAAACGCCAAAAGAAGAATAAAATGCAGATAAACTTGATTTCTGTTCGCATCATAAAAAACGTAAAATGTTTTTCCGGTTATGCTTAGCGATTGTTCGTAACTATCGATATTGGCCGAGTAAAGGAAGCTGGACTTGAAAATATTCCAAATCGCCGCGCCATCCTTGTTCAAATAATTTTTAGTCAGTTTTGTTCTTGTGTCTTTCAGCTCGTTTATCGTTGAATCGATGAACAGGGAAATTTCCGTGATCTGGCTTTGTTTTTTGTAAATGGAAATAAGCTCTGTGTCCAATTGATTTCTCAAATGATTCAGTTGAGTCAGTATTTCCCTGATGCTCAGTAATATTTCCTTTGGCGGCTTTTGGTTTTTTGCATCCTTGAGCGTCAGGCTCCATATAATTGCCCTCTTCTCTATCAGCAATTTGGTCTCATTTAAGAGAGTGGTTCGCTTACTGATGATGTCCTGCCATTCGCCAAGCTTCGACTTATAGTTTTTCCATTGCTGGATCGCGTCCTCCAAAACCCTTGTGTTCGGTTCCATGTCGCTGTCGAATATCTTCTTTTTTTCGGCGGTCAGCCTTTCGGTGGCCAGCTGGTAAACGGAATCGGTATGTAGAAGGTCTTCGTCAGGCTCGATGTCGTCCAGTGTCTGTTTAAGCAGCTGGATAGTGCCTTCAAGGCTGGAATTAACTTCCGGCAACCTAATGCCCCTTAGGACAGTGGTGTCGCCATCGTTTATGAAGGTTTTGCTGCTGATTTCCTGCTGGGCAAAGCCGCCAATCGATAAAACGAGCAGCAATTCCAGGACAATAATAATTCTTGCCGATCTAATATTTAAATATCCAGGCATCATTATAAGTATATGGTAAATTTTGTTTAACGTACATCGCCTCTTTCAAGCTGTCCAGCTTTTTTATGTATAACCTGAGGTTGTTCCCCGTCTTCAATATGCCGGCTTCGTCAAAGCCATTGTGCTTTAAGCGCTTCAAGCCTTCCTTGGCATCTTTAGCCGATTGAAAACTTGAGACTATAATATAAAAACTTGAAGTTTTTTCATTCTTTTCTATAGGTGTAAGCTGTTCGTTACTAGAACAAATGCTTGCTTCCCCGGCTTTGTCTGCCTTTTGGGCGAACCAAATTGAAATATAGTTTCGGCTCATCGACGCGCCCATGCTTATCCATTTCTTTTGTTTGTATCTGCCATTGGCAAGTAGCATGTCGCGCGCGGGTTTCGACGAGATAATAAACTGAATTACAGTATCAACATTAAAAGAATCCTCGAAATACAGGGCTAGCTCATATCCTCTGTAAGTAAATGACGTGAGCTCCTTTGGCTTGTCCCATATACAGTCGGGCTCAGGTACGTATTTGTTGTAGCAGCACGATGTCCAGCTGCCGTTGTCGGACCAGCTTGATAAATTGCAAATGCTCGTGTCCGGGTGGTTTTCCTGTAAGTCGTTGGCGTGCAGGCTTGCCACATAGTTTAGCGATATGGAGTTGCTGATTGTCTTTTCCCCGTTCTCGGCCCTGAACAAATTAATTCTCCCCATCAGTCGTTCCTCCTGGCCGCTGATGCAAAAACCATCGGGAATACTGCTTTTTCGCTGCCCAAAAACGTTAACTTGAAGTAGTAGCACAAAAAATAGAAATGAGTATAGTTTATTATTTTTCAATGTTTTTTTTGTAAAATTACTAATTCCATTTAAAACCTCTTAAATCGTTATCCATTATAGATTGGAACTTATCAAGAATCTTCAAAAATAATTTATTATTTGGAACGAAATCAAAAGGGCCGATTCTGTTTATCGGCAGTATTTTTATCGATGTCCCGCTTAAAAAGGCAGCATCGAATTTATTTATTTCTTTTAAGTGTATTTCCTTTTTGATTAGCTTTATTCCTTCGGCTTCGCAGATGCCCATAATTTTTTGCCTGCTTACGCCTTCCAGCACATCAGCGTCAAAACTTGTATAAATAGTATTTCCCCCAATAAAAAACAAGTTGCTGCGACTGCCCTCTAAGAGTTTTTCATCTTCGTCCATCAAGATAATCTCGTAGGCCCCCAGTTTATTTAACTGTGCCTGAACGCGCTTGCGAAGAACGCTATCGGAGTTTTTGGAATTGGGGTTTTCTCTTTTGCCGAGAACAAGGTCGCAGGCGATACCATTTTCCCTGTCTTGTTCCGATGGATACAAATAAGGCGATGCCCACATATAAAAATCTTGCTCATTATCAAGGCCCCAAGTCAAAACCCATTTGACGTTTCCGTTTTTAAGACCATTTAGGTCGATAAGGACTTTAAGGTTTTTGATAATCCGTGACTTGCTGATGTTATGGTTTAAGTTACAGATATATAGGGAGTTGAAAAACCTGTTTATATGCTCGTCGAGAAACAGCGGGATGCCGTCGATTACCCGTATCACTTCGTAAATACTTTTTCGGTCGGGCAATTCAACAATCGAAAAGTCGCAACAGTCCTTAATGTCGTTGTTCCTGATGAAATAGGATAATAAACAGGATTCCATTAGCTGCTTTTTTCGTCCCTTTGGCTGAAATATTCTTTTAGCAATGCGCTGGCTGCATCAAAAAATTCCTCCTCCACGGAAACCTGCATGCTATCTCCCGGCAGCCCGTCGGCCCAGCCGGCCTGTACGCTCGATTGAAAAGCATCTTTGGCAATGCATCCTATATTGTTTTCCTTTAATAGTTCTTTGATAAACAGACCTTCGACCTTCGAGCCCGTAAACACTAGCTTAATTCCATCAGCCATAATAATCGAGTATTAAATTTTGTATAAAGATAACGAAATTGCCGTAACAAAGTTAAAGTTTTTTGGCATTTAACCTGATTAGCGCAAAAACCATTACTGCGGCACTAATTAATTGTGTGTACGACAGAATGCTGTCGTTAATGAAGTAGTCGAAAATAATCGCTGAGATAGGGAACAGCAGTTCGCTCATGGTGGCAACTATCGCCTTGACCCTCCTAAGTCCGTAGTAATAAATGAATATGGCCCCCGAGCCCGTGCTTATGCCGATAATTGCAAAAAACGCCCAGTTTGTGGGCGATGTTTTATAAAACTCTGAATAGTAGCCGCCAATTACTATGAACATCAACATGAAGATGGTCGTGAACATATATCTGAAGAAAGTGGCAGTTACAAAATTGTGGTTGAGCAGGATTTTTTTCGAAAACACCGTGGAGCTACCGAATGAAAATGCGGCAAGCAATGCATAAAGTGCTGCCTCAATGGTTCTTGAGCCTGAGTCCAGCTTGGGTAAACTTAGACCGAAAGTCAGGAAATAACTTGCGACGATTGCAACTCCTGCCCATAAACCGAATCCTTTCCTGATCTTTTCCTTTAAAAGTATCCGTGCGAGGATAATGGCGAAGATAGGCTGGAGCTTCTGTAGTAAAACAACAACCGACAATTGCTGGAAATTAACCAGGAACAAGGCTTTTACGATAGCCATAGTGCCTATGCCGCCACCGAACAGCGCCACCATGGCAAAAGTTAAATAATCCTGTCGCACAAAGGTTTTCATCTGCTTGTATTGCTTGAACAAGAATAAGTTCATCACCAGGAAGGGTAGGAGGTGAAGCATAAAAACAACATACGAGACGTTCAGGTTGAACAGGCGCGGTGTCAACACTACCCCGTCGAAGCCCCATAATATGGCCGAGATGCTTATGGCAACAGTGCCTTTTATAATTTGACTTTGCTTAATACCCATCTTTGAAAATTGGCTGCAAAAGTAGGGATTTTTATGGCATAGGCTGTAAATTTAATTTGCTATAACAGGGCAAGCTTACACTTTGTTGCCTAATAGTTTTGAACAATTCCTGTGATTAGTTATTATTATTGAAAGTAGTTACTGTTTCAACAGGAATTAAACTTATTTTTGGTTTTTAAAATATTTGTCATGAATTTAAAAATAGAAGATAAGCTATTTGTGGTCGGCGGGGCAGGAGCCGGTTTCGGAAGGGCGATTGCCACGGCTTTGGCACAAGAAGGAGCTAAGGTTATAGCCGTTAGCAGGACTGGGGGTAAACTTCAGTCCTTACGATCTGAAAAGCCTGATAGCATACTGGCTTTGACAGGCGATATTACAAAGGTAGAAGTTCAGGGCCGCATCTTGGAATTGATAGGCAACGATAAATTATCGGGCGTATTGGTGAATGCCGGAGGCCCGCCGGCAGGCGGTTTTTTCGACCTGGATATGGACGACTGGGAAAATGCCTGGAAAACTGTCGTTAGGTGGAAAATCTCTTTTGTGAAAAAGCTGCTCCCCTTGTTTTTAAAGAACAATTACGGTAGAATCGTCTTTGTTGAGAGCGTTTCGGTAAAGCAGCAGGTGCCTAACCTAATACTGAGCAACGCCCTTCGCCCGGCAATAGTCGGGATGGCAAAAACCCTCTCCCGCGAAGTGGCGGGCAAGGGAATAAACATAAATGTGCTTGCTCCCGGCTATCACGAAACATCTGCCATGAAAAGGCTTTATAAAAATACCGCAAAAAACATGAATATCAGCGAGGAAGAAGCTAAACTCATCTTTGAGAAGAATTTGCCCGTCAAACCGATGGGAAGGCCTGAAGAAATGGCGAGCCTTGCTCTTTGGCTGCTGTCGCCGCTTTCGCGTTATGTTACCGGGCAAACAATTTCGCATGATGGCGGACTTGTTGAAGGATTATTTGGCTGATTTCCTTTATTTTGCTTTTTTTGAACACCGAACACCGGTCAACGATTTGAGATTTTGGAAGTTTGAGATTTTGGAAGTGGTTTTCATATCCCATGTAAATTTCATAATTCATAATTCATAATTCGTAATTCATCATTCGATTTTGCTTTTTTTGAACACCGAACACCGATCAACGATTTGAGATTTTGGAAGTTTTGTTCTTTGTCCTATATAGACTTCTCGCCCCGATTGATTATATTAATCGAAAAGTATACCAGTATTTCATTTCAAAAGTCCCCTATTATTAGGTTAGGGGCAGGATATTCTTCAAAAAGCAGGAAATTGATGAGTGGGTTGAAAAAACAAGACATTAGTCGGGAAGCGAATATTTGAACGAATACTTAAAACTAAAGCGATGGAGGAAAAAGTACTAAAGGAGTTTAAGCAGAATCGACAATTGCTCTCTGAAATGCTTGGGACATCAGATATGCCAACCAAAGAGAAATTCTCAAAGATGGCAATAGCGAAACCGGCCAAAGAGTACCATAAAATGCCTTAATCCTAAGTTAAAGAAGTATTGTAAAGATTGGAGTTTTAAGTTTAATTATACGAATGATGCTTTGAAGAAGGTTAAGGATATAAAGCAAGGGACAACAGGCAGTATCAAATTTGTAATCATTTACTTTTACCCAATAACTAAGCGTTAATTTACTTCCCGTAAATAGATATATTCCCATAATAGGATATATGCGAACGTCTAGTTGTTACATATTGACCATGTATTCAGCATGTTAGGCGTTTGGCATTCGTTTTGAAATGTGTTGTACAAATCATTAATTATGTACTACAACACTATGCATAAAAGACAATTTAAACCATTATTTGGGCTTTCCATATTATTATTCGCTTTTATTATCTCACTTGCATCCTGTCGAAAGGAAAGAGTTAATAATTTACCTATTGTTGAGCCTTTAAGTATAGATGAGGTTTTGTATGATCCCGATTTCAATTGGAGTTCAACAAAAGTTGTTGACCTTAAGATTAATGGAATTGAACGGGAGGTTGTTAATATAACGTCTCTTGATGGGCAGCGAAGATATCATAGAGGCTTATTTTTAGGAGATGGCAATGATTATAATGTTAAAATAAGTTTGCCTAATACTGTTAAACAGTTAATGATAAATCAAGATACAGTGTCTGTAAGTTCTCCAATAATTCATACTATTTCCTAATTACCAAAAATAACTAGTGATGAAAAAACTACTCATATTAACTTTAGCGATGTTTACAGTATTTGTAACTAATGCACAAACAACTTACGTACCCGATGATAATTTTGAACAAGCCCTGATTGATCTGGGTTATGATAATGTATTGGACAATTACGTGTTAACAGCCAATATTGACCAAATTGAATCATTATTTTTAATGAATCTTCCAATAAGTGATTTAACAGGGATTCAATCATTCACCGCTTTAACTCTTTTATCGGTTATAATAACCAATCTAACAAGTTTGGATATTTCTAATAACACTGCGCTAACAAATTTAACTTGTTCTTATAATCACCTCACGAGTTTAGATGTTTCCAATAACCTTGCATTAGAAATTTTAAATTGTGATAATAATAATCTCACAAATATTGATGTGTCAAATAATTCA
>JAADIS010000025.1 GCA_013151215.1 Chlorobiota bacterium
CATAATTAATTAGTTTTTAATGGTTTTTTAATTAATTTGATACAAATATACTTTTTTTGCAGACATTCGAACGATGAAATCAAAGCTTAATAGAATTTTAAATCAAATTTTTAATCAGTTATTCAGATTGTAATTAGCCGTTTGCGTGCTTACAAAAGAAAATGTTAGCAACATTATAAATTTAATTAAAACTTTTTGTAATTTTGCAGCCCGATTTTAGGAGGTTCGGATTTGTTGTAAATGGTTAAAATACAAATTCTTAAAATTTAAACAATTTAAATATAAATCCGTTTTAATTGCGTGAACCGAGCTGTTGATTAAAACACAGTCATTTTTAAATGTCAGATCAAGAAAAAAAAGATGTTCAAGATATTGAACAGCAAGATGTTAAGCCTCAAGTTGAGGAAGTAGCAGCTGAAGAAGCAAAAGCCGAGGCCGTAGTTGCCGAGGAAAAAACTGAGGAAACAGTTGTTGAGGAAACAAAAGACGAGACCCCGGCTGTAGAGGAAAAAGTTGAGGAAGTAGCAGCTGAAGAAACAAAAGCCGAGCTAGTTGCTACAAAAGCCGAGCTAGTTGCTGAGGAAAAAGTTGAGGAAACAGTAACGGAAGAAGCCCCAAAAGCAGAAGTTGTTGAGGAAACAAAAGACGAGACCCCGGCTGTAGAGGAAAAAGTTGAGGAAGTAGCAGCTGAAGAAACAAAAGCCGAGCTAGTTGCTTGCTGAGGAAAAAGTTGAGGAAACAGTAACGGAAGAAGCCCCAAAAGCAGAAGTTGTTGAGGAAACCCCCATAGAAAAAAATACCGAGCCCGAGGAGTTTGACTGGGATTCATTGAACGCCAAAGTCGATGTTTATACGAGTTCGGAGAGGAAAAAGCTGGAAAGCCTTTATACTGAATCACTGAGCTCGATTACAGAGCACGAAGTTATTGAGGGCACAGTGGTTTCGCTTTCCGTACGTGAGATAGTTATCAATATCGGCTATAAATCCGATGGTGTAATACCAAGAAACGAATTCAGATATAATCCCGACTTAAAACCGGGCGATAAAGTAGATATTTACGTAGAGGTAACCGAGGATGCGAGCGGTCAAATGGTATTGTCCCATAAAAAGGCACGTATCCTTAAATCATGGGATCGCATCAACGAGGCTTTCGAAAAGGATGAGGTCATCAACGGTTTCGTTAAATCGCGCACTAAAGGCGGTTTGATAGTTGACGTATTCGGAATAGAGGCTTTCTTGCCGGGATCGCAGATTGATGTAAAACCAATTCGCGATTACGATGTGTTCGTTCATAAAACAATGGAATTCAAGGTGGTTAAGATCAACCACGAATATAAGAATGTCGTTGTCTCGCATAAAGCCCTTATCGAAGACGAACTTGAGGCCCAAAGAGCGGAGATCATCTCTAAGCTCGAAAAAGGCCAGGTCCTTGAAGGTATTGTCAAGAACATCACTTCTTATGGTGTATTTATCGACCTTGGCGGTGTTGACGGACTTGTTCATATTACCGACCTTTCCTGGGGACGTATCTCGCATCCGGAGGAAGTTGTCGAGCTAGATCAGAAAATCAAAGTCGTCATCCTTGACTTCGATGATAATAAAAAACGTATCGCTCTTGGATTGAAGCAATTATCTCCTCACCCATGGGATTCGCTTGACGAAAACCTCAAGATCGGGGATAAGGTTAAGGGTAAGGTCGTTGTTATTGCCGATTATGGTGCATTTATCGAGATTGCTCCCGGCATCGAAGGCTTGATTCATGTTTCCGAAATGTCATGGTCGCAGCATTTGCGCACCGCACAGGATTTCTTAGTCGTCGGTCAGGAACTTGAGGCTGTTATCCTTACCCTTGACAGGGAAGAAAGAAAAATGTCTCTCGGAATGAAACAGCTGATTCCAGATCCATGGGAAAATATCTCGGACAGATACCCTGTCAACTCCAAGCATTCCTCTAAAGTTAGAAACTTTACAAACTTTGGGATTTTTGTGGAAATAGAGGAAGGTGTTGACGGTTTGATCCATATCAGCGACCTTTCATGGTCGAAGAAGATTAAGCATCCTGCCGAGTTTACCAAAGTCGGGGATATGATCGAGGTCGTTGTTCTTGACGTTGATCAGGAAAACCGCAGGTTGAGCCTTGGCCATAAGCAACTTGAAGAAAATCCATGGGATGTTTTCGAGACTGTTTTCACCTTAGACAGCATTCATAAAGGAACGGTTACCCTTATGAACGATAAAGGCGCTGTTGTTTCGTTGCCTTATGGTGTTGAAGGTTTTGCGCCAAAACGTCATCTTAAAAAAGAAGATGGCAGCCATGTTAAGGCAGATGAGACCATCGACTTCAAAGTGATAGAGTTCTCTAAGGACAGCAAGAAGATTATTTTGTCGCATTCGAGGATATTTGAGGCCGAGAAAAGAGCAAGTAAATTCAACAAGCCGAGAACAGGTGGTGAACGTTCATCAAATCAGGCTGTTAAAACACAAAACGATAAACTTGAGAAAACAACTCTTGGTGATCTTGGTGTACTTGCAAACCTTAAGTCAGATCTTGAGAAAAAAGAGAAAGCCGATAAATAGGCAGCCTTTTTTCCAAACACAACGAACCCTTCCGTTTTTGCGGGAGGGTTTTTTTATTTCAACCTGAAACCCTCATCCGGACATTTGTGATTCCCCATGCATGGTATTGACCGTATTTGTCTTTGGAGATTTAATTGTGAGTTACGAATTACGGATTACGGATTATGAATTACGGATTATGAATTATGAATTACGGATTATGAATTATGAATTATGAATTACGGATTATGAATGTCTAATTCCTTATAGGGTTCCTTCAAGGACCGCTTAAAAGAAGGTGAGATTTTTATTCCGTAGAATTAGCTACCTTTATAGCCTTGAAAACCATATTGAAAGTTGGGTGATTTAGAATTGAACATACTAGGAAACGGATCGGCCGTACCGACTAAATTCGGTAATCCCAGCAGTCAGATGCTAACTTACAGGGGAAATCAGTTCCTTATCGATTGTGGTGAAGGCGCTCAAATGCAGATTATAAGATATAAAGTCAAATACCGCCGGCTTAACAATATTTTTATAAGCCATTTGCATGGCGATCATTTTTTCGGATTGTTCGGCCTGCTATCCACCTTCCATCTGTTCGGAAGGGAAAACGCTATCGATATATTTGCGCCTGCTAAGCTGAAACCATTGCTGGATCATGTTTTTAGGACATCGGATACGGTCTTGCGCTTCCCTTTGAACTTTTTACCACTAGAGGATTTTTCTGATACTCCTCTTTTGGATAAGGAAAGCTTCACGATTCGGAGCTTCAAACTGAAACATAGTGTGCCTACTTATGGTTTCGTTTTTAGGGAGAAGCCATTGCAGAGAAAAATAAATAAAGAATTTATAAAAGGAAGAGCCATCAAGACAAAACACATCTTGGAAATAAAAGCCGGAAGCGATTATGTTGACGATAAAGGCATACTATACAAAAATGGGGAGATCAGTCAAAAGCCGCGAAACCCACTTTCATATGCATATTGTTCCGATACAGCCTATCATGAGGATATAGTTGAAGATATCCATGGTGTGAAGTTGCTTTATCACGAAGCTACCTTCGACGAAAGCATGCTTGAAATGGCCGATGACAAAAAACATTCCACAGCCGCACAGGCTGCTAGAATTGCAAAATTGGCAAATGTGGAAAAACTGTTGCTTGGTCATTTCTCGGCACGATTCAAGGAATTCGACACCCTACTTCAGCAAGCGCGGGATGTTTTTCCGAATACATTTATTTCTGTCGAGGGGAAACCTTATCAAATTTAAGGCTCTTGGTTTAAATTATTTCACATCTTTAACAACTGCTTTGATATCATCGGCAAGTTGTTGTGCTTTTTCCATACTGCTGCTCTCGGCATAAACCCTCATAATAGGCTCTGTATTGGAAGTTCTCAACTGTACCCAACCATCTGGAAAATCGATTTTTATACCGTCTATGTCAAGAATAGGATAATTGGAATATTTTGATCTTACCCTGCTGAATATTTCTTGAATATTGCTTTTTGTGTCTAATTCAATCTTGTTTTTTGAAATAAAATAATTCGGATAAGTAGCGCGTAACCCACTCAGTTTTATTTTCCTTTTTGCAAGATAAGTAAGTAGCAATGCAACGCCGACCAATGCGTCCCTGCCGGCATGAAGGGTGGGGTAAATAACACCTCCATTTCCTTCACCGCCTATAATTGCATTGACTTCCCTCATTTTCTCGACCACGTTCACCTCTCCAACTGCCGCTGAACTATATTCCAGTCCGGCTTTTTCGGTAATGTCTTTTAAGGCTCTTGTGGACGATAAGTTTGAGACAGTATTACCGGGAGTGTTTTGTAAAATATAATCTGCTACGGCAACAAGAGTATATTCTTCGCCGAACATTATCCCGTTTTCCATCACCAATGCAAGGCGGTCAACATCAGGGTCGACTACTATTCCCAAATCGGCATTTTTCTCCACTACCGTATTGCAAAGATCAACAACATTTTCCGGCAATGGTTCAGGGTTATGAGGGAATTCGCCGGTAGGCTCGCAATAAAGTTCCGTAATATGCTCAACACCAAGTGATTTAAGTAATTTAGGGATTGCAATGCCCCCTGTGGAATTTACCCCGTCAACAACAACTTTAAAATTAGCCTTGGCAATTAAATCCTTGTCGACAAGTTCAAGGTCGATAATTTTATCAATATGATCTTCAATCGACTTGTCATAAGTTGTTATACTTCCGAGATCGTCAACATCGGCAAAATCAAATTCCTGTGATTCTGCTAATTCCAAAACTTTTTCGCCCAGCTCGGCAGAGATAAATTCTCCTTTTTCGTTAAGCAGCTTAAGGGCGTTCCATTGCTTCGGGTTATGGCTAGCCGTTAATATTAATCCCCCGTCTGCCTTGCGCTTGATAACTTCCATCTCAACTGTTGGGGTGGTAGAAAGCCCTGTGTTCACAACATCTATACCTATTCCTGAAAGAGTTGCAACAACAAGTGATTCAACCATTTGACCTGAAATACGGGCGTCTCTGCCAACAACAAAAACAAGTTTGTCCTTTTTGCTTTCACTCTTTAAAATATGCGCAAAGGCCGATGTGAATTTAACCACGTCGATGGGTGTTAAACCTTTTCCTGCCGGCCCGCCTATTGTTCCACGTATTCCGGATATTGATTTTATTAATGTCATATTCTATTCGATTATTATTAAGATGTTTAGCAAGATTGCATTTCGACTTTGCTTAAGAGCCGATTTGTGAAACGGCTATACCACTGCAAAAATAAGGTTTATGTATTATGAATTGTGGTTTTTTATCAAAATGATAATAAATCCTCAGCCCTCTTCTATCCGATTTAAAATACGAAGGAGGACGTTTCCAGATATTTATGGGGATTTTTATAAACTCCTGAAAAAATTTAGATTGCTATTTTTCAATATTTTGATTAATTTTGAGGTTCCCTATCTTCGGGATAAACAATTTATTTACAAACCAAAATAATTGAAAATGGGAAAGTTAATTTTAAAAATACCTAACTACCTGATATTCAGGGGGGGGGTATTGCGATTTGTTCTAATTTTAGTAATAATGAATTCAAGTTTTAATTCATTCACCCAAATTACCAAACAGCAAGCAATTGATTTTGTGATGGATTCTATTGTAAACAATCGTTCTGATAGTGTAAATGTTTATATGGATTCAATAGTACAATCAAGCACTTATTACAATTTAAGTCCATTTGATTCAATAGGTTCAGCCTACTCCTATTATTATTTATTTTTCATTGACCAAAATCCCTTATATGATTGGGGTCATGAATGTTCTTACATTATTATGGATACACTAAATGGTAATTTCACAGAAATTGAAAAATATAAACCTCCGTTCCAGTACAAAAAGAATATGCAACAAGTTTCTGTACCAATTGATTTTGGCAAATTGCAATTTGATTTCTCCATACCTTATGTACCTAAACAATCCGTAAACTCAAATTGTAATTCATATGCTGTTTTGATTTTAGGTGATGATGGGGGAACTGGTTATAAATGGAGTGCTATAAGTCATATTTATTGTGGATTATTAGAAAATGGATATCCTGAATCAAACATATATGTACTTGCTTATGACGGTACAGAAGGTGAGTTTACAAATAAGTCTCTAGATCTTGATAATGATGGTGATGACGATATCCTACCAATTGTATGTAATGTGTCAAATGTTGCAAGCATTTTTAACGATTTAGAAGAAAATCTTGATTATGCTGATCAATTATTCATTCAGGCATCTTGTCATGGATATAATGATTTAAATGATCCAGATAAGTATTATTTAGGACTTTGGGAAAGTGAGTTATTAAGTAATTATGAATTCGCAAATATGCTTGACCAAATTAGTTGCTCTAGTATAACAATTAGTTTAGCATCATGTTTTAGCGGTGGGTTTAAAGAAGAACTTTTAGGTCTATCAAAACCAGAAAGAGTAAACATACTAACAAGTAGGAATAACTTGCAGTATGTCAGAAATATGCATTTTATGCAATATGCAATGATGGATACTTATGAATATTTTTTAATTACGGCTCTGAGAGGTTGGCATCCTGACTATATTAATTCAGCGCCATGGATAAGAATGAGCAAAATAGGGGAAAATACAGATTTTTATAGTCTACTTGAGTTAATCAAAATGGATGTAGAGCCTGAAGCAAATTTTGACAAAACTGGAGGAAATAATAATGGCATTCAAGAAATACAAGAATCAATAAATTACACCGCGAGATATTGTACTCAATTTAATGATTATGGAGTTAAGGAATACGATTGTGGTTTTTTAACAGAAGATCTACAAAGTTTAAAAGGTATTTCAGGTAAAGTTGAGAGTATACAAACACTTAGTGGAAATTTTTTAATTGGTGGGGATCTTTCTGTTGAACCAGGTGTTGAGTTAACACTGAGTAGTGGTAGCAAATTTCATATCTTCGACTCTAAAATCACATTGCAAGTAGGTAAAGATGATAACGAAAATAATATTCATATCAATGGTGGTGAGTTTATTGTTGATAATGCAACAATTACTAATGTTTGTGATATTCCTTGGAAAGGTATTTATGTAATTGGTGATATAAATGAACACCAATTCTCATTTGAAAACCCTAAGCATGCGATGGTGCAAGGGAAACTGCTACTTGATGGTGCCACTATAGAAAATGCTGAAGTTGCAATAAGTCTTTTTGACCGTGACGATGAAAAAGCAACAAGGGGTGGAATTGTTATTGCAAAAAACAGTAGTTTGACAAACAATCAAAAGGCTGTTGAATTTCGCGAATATCATAATATTGTCAAAATTAATGGTGTGGATACGGAATATGATTATGAATCATCATTTACTAACTGTGATTTTTTAGTTGATAATAATTACTTATTTGGCTCTACCTACAATAAGCAATCACAAGTAAAATTAACTGGGGTTAAAGGAATTAAGTTTAATGGGGTTAATTTTATAAATGAATTGGATACTGAGCCATACGGAAGGGCAATACACACCCATAACGCAGGCTTTATACTCGACAAAGGATGTACAAACAAAATACAACCCTGCAATTACGAAAACTCTTCCTTCAATGGGTTTTTAAATGCGGTTGAAGCGGGAACAAGCGGAGAGTCTCTTTACAATACATATATACGCAACAGCGATTTTGTCAACAATGGAGTGGGTATTACATTGCATGATGTAGATTATTCGATAATTACAGATAATACTTTTACCATAGGTTGGTCACCTGCCTGTATCGACAATATGGGCAAGGGCATTTACCTCGACAACTCTAACAGTTTTGCAATAGAGGACAATACCTTTAATGTTGACAACCCCATTGGTGGCAATATCTATGTTGGCATACACACCAACAACACCAACAGTGCCGGCGACGAAATATACAACAACACCTTTGCCGGTATGAACATCGCAAACTATGCCGAAGGGAAAAACTGGAATGAATATTTCGAAACCGGCCTCGCCTACTACTGCAATAAAAACACCGGCAGCGATTGGGATTTTTATGTGAAGGATTATGCTGAAGATTATGATGGCATCCAAAAACTTCAGGGAAGCAAGAGCATGCCGGCAGGCAATGAGTTCTCTTCCACCGCAAGCTGGCACTTCGACAATAATGGGGCTTACGAGATCTCGTATTTCTACGACAACGGCTCGGCCCCCGAGATACCCGATGCCGGCAAGCTTTACAGGGTAAGCCCCTTGCCCCTTACGCTATCGAGCAGCTGCCCCAAACATTATGGCAATGGTAATGACATAAGGCTGAGTTCCGCAGAATACGCCCAAAGGGAAACGGACTATGGCTCCGCATCGTCGTCATATAATTCCGCATTGCTATCGTACAACGCTGCAAGCGATTCCGCGCTCAGGGAGTATTATGCAAGGCAGATGTCGTATTACAACACCTTGATGGACCGTGCCGCCTACGACATAGTCCGCAGCAATATGGCTGATAGCATAGTGCAGGATTCGCTTTATGTGGCTTGGCAGGATAAACTTGGCACCTATGCGTCTTCCGAGGGCATGGTTGACTATTACATCCAAAAAGGGGAATATACCAAGGCATGGAATACCGCGGACTCACTAGAGTATAATTTCACCTTCACCTCTTACGACAGCACCGAATACCCTTACTATATGGAACTGAAGGAACTGCAGATAGAATGGCTGAAGGACGGCAGGGATGTTTTTGGCCTGACACCCACGGAAAAGAGCAAGCTTGCGGTCATAGCCGACAGCAGCCGAGGAACTGCCGGTGCGCAGGCCAGGGGGATTCTTTCTTTTGCCTACGACTCGTTGTACTCATATGTAAATTGCATTTCCATGCCTGATACATCACAAAAATCGTCTCCTGTCACTAATGGAAATGACAATGAAAACAATGGCGCTTGGGTTAAGGTCAGCCCCAACCCGGCAACAAGTGCGATAACATTTAGTTATTCAATTGGCGATAAGGCAAATGCCGCATTAAAATTATATAACCAAAACGGAGTCCTGATCGATGAGATAATTCTTGAAGCCAACAACAGCACTTTTATTTATAATTGCTCAAATTATAAGCCGGGAATTTACTATTACTCAGCAACTGTTGAAAGCAGTGTCGTCAAAGGGAAATTTATTGTTGTAAATTAATAATGCTCAAGACCTCAGCACATTTAGTGTGCTGAGGCTTTTGTTAAAAAAAAGGTCTATGAAATATTTGTTGTTCAGTTTTTTTTCATTTTTCATTTTTCATTTTTCATTTTCCCAAATAATGCAGCCAAAATGGGAGATATGTTTAGGTGGTACGGAGTGGGACGAGGGAAAGGGAATAAATTATGTTGAAGGCAATTATAGAATTATCGGTCAAACAAAGTCATTTGATGGTGATATTTCATTCAATCATGGAGCTTGGGATTTATGGTTGATAGAAATTGATACAAATGGAAACTTTATTAATGAAAAAACTTTTGGGGGATCAGGAGCAGATGGAAATTTTATTGATATTATAGATTTAAATGACTCTATTTTCTATATAACTTCCGAAACAAAATCCTCGGATGGCGATATCAGCAACAACCCTTGGCCCGGCCACAGCAACATCTGGGCCCTCCAGATCAATAAAGAGGGCGACATATTGTGGGAGGGCGTACATGGCGGCAGCCTTATCGACTGGACGCGCGACATGGAGGTAACGGATGATGTGGAGGGCTAATTGCTCTAAGTCTTAGCAATTCACCCGATGGTGACATAAGCAACCCCAACGGTTCATGGGATTTATGGCTGATAAAGCTAAACAGCAACGGAGAAAAGGAATGGGACTTCAGCCTTGGAGGCGAAGGCAGCCAGGAGGGAGCATCGATAAACCAAACCACTGATGGAGGCTATATTATTACCGGTAATACTGATGGTATTGGCGGTGGAAATTACGATACAACTTGTAATTTTCATGGTACGCCGGGAGGAGGTTTTTCCGATGTATGGGTAGTAAAACTTGATAGTTTAAGGAATATTGAGTGGCAACAATGCTACGGTGGCTCCTATCTTGATGGTTCGACAAACTTACTTGAAATTAATGATGGCTATATTGTATTGGCCAGCACCATGTCAAATGACGGTGATGTCTCCGGTTTTCACGGAGTGCCAGGAGATTTGGACTATGGGCACGACATCTGGGTATTTAAGACAGACAAACAGGGAAACCTTATCTGGCAGAACTGTCTTGGTGGCCTTTATTCTGAATTTGCCCGCAACATCTTCCCCACCACCGACGGCGGCTATATGATAATTGGCACCACCCAGTCTGATGATGGAGATGTGGAAGGTTTTAATGGAGGTGACACAGGTGGTTACGATGATATATGGTTTGCAAAAATCGACAGCCTTGGACAGTTGACATGGCAATATTGTTACGGAGGATTTGGAACAGAATACCTTTACCGTGGTGTTTACCAAAAAGGAGATTACGATTATGTTCTTACTTTAGGAACGAAAACCGATAATTGGCAATGCAATATCAACACGGCCAAACCCGACCTGCGCATAGTAGAACTCTACGACAGCACAGTGGGAATAAACGAAAATAATCCCGAGAGTTCGGGAGATAATTTAAAAGTTGAAGTCTCACCTAATCCGGCAAAGGACAAAATTAGTTTTAAATACTCGCTGCCTTCAAATCAATCAAAGGCTCAGTTAACAATATACAGTAATACTGGGCAAATTATACGTAGTTTTAATATTATGGCAAATCAAGGGCAGATAATATACAACACTTCCGGCCTGAATGCAGGGGTTTATTTATATAGTGTTGTTGCAGGTAAAGAAAATAAAAAGGGTAAATTTGTCAATAGATAATTTTTCTGATAAGAAACATTA
This sequence comes from Chlorobiota bacterium, assembly GCA_013151215.1. Taxonomy (GTDB): domain Bacteria; phylum Bacteroidota; class Bacteroidia; order Bacteroidales; family F082; genus BM524. The sequence goes on from JAADIS010000025.1 coordinate 10,943, forward strand.
AAACTTGAGGCTTACATTCTTAATAAACTTTACTTATACAATTCCAAAAGTTCATCTATTGCATATGTAGATGTGCAAAATAATGATGTTATTGAATTTTTAACTCAACAATGAATAAAATTCCCTAATACTCCTTCCAACTCTTAATGCTCAGATCCTCAGGCTTATATTTGCTTATTGCATAGATAAATGCACTGGCCAGCCTCGAATTGGTTATTAATGGTACGTTAAAATCAACTGCTGCACGCCTGATACTGTAGTCGTTGCGTAATTCATAGGAATCAAGGTTTTTAGGAATGTTTATCACTAAATCAACATCCCCGTTTTTTATTAAGTCGAAGGCGTTTGGTGATTGTTTAATATCTGGCCAATAAACTACAGTGGAATTTATACCGTTTTCCTGAAAATAATTATGTGTTCCTATAGTCGTAAAAAGTTTGAAGCCCATGTTTTGCAATATCTTGGCGCTTTCCAGCAATTCGACTTTCGAACGGCTTTCGCCTGATGAGATAAGTACCGCTTTTTTGGGTATTCGATAACCCACAGCAAGCATGGCCTTTAAAATAGCCTCGTAATAATCGTCACCAAGACATCCCACTTCACCTGTCGAGGTCATGTCAACACCCACCAAGAACCGGATCGGCTTTGCTGAGGCGCGAGAAAGAGAACTGAGAAGCCTTTACGCCGATATAATCGATATCGAAAAGTGATTTATTCGGTTTTCCGACTTTTTCACCAAGCATAATCCTGGTGGCATAATCTATGAAATTGGTTTTTAGTACTTTGCTGACAAATGGTAGACTGCGCGATGCTCGCAGATTACATTCAATTACTTTTATGTCGTTGTCTTTTGCCAAAAATTGTATGTTGAAGGGGCCGCTGATATGTAATTCTTCGGCTATGCGCCGGCTAATTTTTTTTATCCTCCTAATGGTTTCAACATAAA